>JAXDOO010000021.1:0-4666 GCA_034668865.1 Alphaproteobacteria bacterium | reverse complement strand
CGGCCGTGACCGACCTTCTGGGCGGGCGCATCGCGCTGATGTTCGCACCCGCGCTGACAGTGACGCCGCATCTCGCCGCCGGCACGCTGCGCGCCCTCGGCGTGACCGCGGGGCGGCGCTCGGCTTTGTTTCCGGAGATTCCGCCCATCGCCGAAACCGGGCTGCCGGATTACGAATCGCTCGGCTGGTTCGGTTTGTTTGCTCCCGCCGGCACGCCGCCGGCAATCGTGACGAAGACTTCCACCGATGTCGGCAACGTGCTGCGCTCCGCGGAGGCGAAGCAGCGCCTGGCCGAGCAGGGCGCAGAACCCGCGCCCAATACGCCGGAGGAGTTTTTGCAGTTTGTCCGCGTCGACGTGGCAAAATGGCTGGCGCTGACCGAGAAGGCCGGCATCCGAATCAGTAATTAGCTATTTCCGCCCTCTCCTTCGTCCGGCCTCAGCCGAACTGGTTCACTGCTTGAACAAAAAGATTGACCCGCGGCCGCCGGGTGTGGCGCGTGCGGACCCTGGTTTCAGACAATAGGCGCGAGTCGAGCCGGAACCGTATCGTGCCACCTCGTGTGTCTCGCCCGCGCATAAACGTGCTTCCAACGGGCCGAGAATTGAGGCAACCTTAAGCGTCAGGCGACATTGCACTACGCGGCGGCATAACGCCGGCGGCTGTAGGGCTGTTCTCACGAACGGGCGTTGCGCATGAATGACATCTCGCCGACGCGTCGCGGTCTGATCACTGGGGTGCTATCGGCGGGCGCCACGGCTGCCATGATTCCGGCGCTTGGGCAAAACTTGCCGCAAACTGCCAACGCTCTCCGGCCGCCGCGCGCGCCGCGCGACCGCACCGTGGAGATTCTGCACGGCATCCGGGTGCCGGATCCGTTCCGCCCGCTTGAAAATCCCGCCCGTGCGGACGTGGCACGCTGGATCGACGCGCAAGATGGCCGCACCCGCGGCTATTTGGCGACGCTGCCCACGCGCGCAGCGTTTCGGAAATTTTCTGAAGAATTGCTCAACTTTCCGCGCTGGGGCATTTCGGACCGCTACGGCGATCTGTTCTTCACGTTTTTCAACGACGGGCTTGCCCTTCAGAATAGTTACGTCGTGCAGGAGCAACTCGACGGACCGCGGCGAACCCTCATCGATCCTCTGGTTATCGATAAAACCGGCACGACTTCGATCTCCGACGCCTTTCCGAACCGAGATGGGACGAAGGTTGCGTATGGGTTGTCCAAAGCCGGAAGCGATCAGCAGATACTATACGTTCGAGAGGTGGCGACCGGTACTGATCTTCCCGACAAATTGCTGTGGTGCAAGCACGTGTCCGTAGCCTGGCGCGCGGACGGACAAAGTTTCTTCTATTCGCGCTATCCGGCCGATCACGATCCGGCGGGCTGGGATCGGCAAAGCCAGATCGTGGCTCTGCATCGCCTCAGCGAGCCGCAATCGGCCGATCGCGTAGTCTTTCGCCTGCCCGGACTGGCTAATGCAGGTTTCACTCTTGAGTCGGCATTCGATACCGGAGTGCTGAAGATTAGTTGCAGTACGGGAACTAGCGATGAGCAGGGCTACTATATAACTTCGCTCGAGGATCCGTCACTCGTCTCCGAACTCGTTGCTTCCAATGTGGCAGGCTTTCAAGCTTTGGATAATCTCGGAACGACCCACTATGCGATGACGAACCTGAATGCGCCGAATTGGCGGCTGGTGAGCTTTGAACAATCGGATCCGAAGCCGGAGCGGTGGCGCACGATTATTCCCGAAAGCGGCAAGGGACCACTCGAAGCGGCGGTCGTATTCGAAAAATACCTGGTGGCGAAACACACCGAGAATCTGAGCGCCCGAGTCACCATACGCGATCTTGAGGGCCACGTATTATCGGCCGCCGATCTCAGCGATTTTACCAATGTGACCTTCGGCCACTCAAACGAAGATGCCAAGGACCTGCCTCTTGAAGTCAGGAGTTATCAACATCTGGTTCGCATCGAACGGCTGGACCTTACCACTGGCAAGACAACATTGGTCAGACCGTCCGGAGCCAAACACGACCTCGCCGATGCGGTGGTGCGGCAAGTTTTCGCCATCAGCAAGGACGGAACGCGGGTATCGATGCTCCTGATCCACCGCGCCGGGATCGAGCTCGACGGCGGCAATCGCACGCTGCTCTACGGTTATGGCGGGTACGGCGCTTTCGAGACCCCAGCCTTCAACGTCAGAGCCGCCGCCTGGGTGCGGGCAGGCGGCATCTATGCGGTTGCGAATATCCGTGGAGGAGGTGAATTCGGTCAGCACTGGCACGACGGCGGCCGCCTGGCCAAGAAGCAGAACTCATTCGACGACTTCATCGCCTGCGCCGAATGGCTGATTACTAACAAGTACACGGAGCCGAAACGGCTCGGCATCAACGGTAACAGCAATGGCGGCCTGCTGGTTCTGGCATGCATGCTGCAACGTCCGGATTTGTTCGGCGCCGTGACGGCCGAAGTTCCTGCTGCCGATATGCTGCGGTTTCACCGGTTCACTTTCGGCAGCGATTGGATCGTTGAATTCGGTGATCCGAAAGTCGCGGCAGACTTCAAAGTCCTGTTCGCTTATTCGCCGCTCCACAATGTTCGCAGCGGTGTGAAATATCCGCCTCTTCTCGTGCTGACCGCCGACAATGACGATCGCGTGGTGCCCGCGCATTCCTACAAGTTTGTGGCGACGATTCAGGACATAGCGCCCGACAGCGAAACCTACCTGCGGGTGGAACGCGAGGCCGGTCACGGAGGGGGCGATGGGTTAGAGAAAACGCTCGATCAAAACACCGACATACTTGCGTTCTTGTGTGACAAGCTTGGCGGGCCGGTGGTGGATTTGCCCAAGCTCAAAAACTAGCGCCTTGGCGATTTCAGGATTTGTTAGGGAGATGAAGCTCGGCAGCCGCCGGCATTTTCTCTGGATCCGCATTCAGGGCGATACGCTTCACGTCTATCCGATCGGACTCGACGCGGCTCCGGTCGAGCCGCTCCCAGTCCCCTCTTCCTCGAGCTCACCTTCGCAAGCCAAAAGCGTATCTCCTCTCGGGACACGACAAGGGCCGGGAGAAATCTATCGGCGGTCCGGTAAGCGATAGGAAATGGCGCTCGATCAAACGAGCGGCCCTCACCCGGCGCGGGAGCCGCGAGGGATTTCATTCCGCAAAATATTTTTGCAATATCCGCCCATACACCTGCGCGAGCATGCGCAGGTCGGCGAGCGGCACGCGCTCGTCGGTCTGGTGCATGGTAGCGCCGACCAGGCCGAATTCCACCACCGGACAATAGTTCTTGATGAAGCGCGCATCCGAGGTGCCGCCGGAGGTAGAAAGCGCGGGAGTGCGTCCGGTCACCTCGGCAATCGCGCCGGCAACCATGTCGATGAACGGCCCCGGCGGCGCCAGAAACACGTCGGCGTTCGACGGTTCCCAAATAAAAGAGTGTCGCACCGTGTTCCCGGCTGCTGCCGTGGCGCGCTGCTCTATCAGTTGTTTGAGAGAATCCTGCGTGTGATGATCGTTGAAGCGGATGTTGAAGCGCGCGCGCGCCTCGGCTGGAATCAGATTTACGGTCTTGTTATTGGTGTCGATGGCAGTGAATTCCAGATTGGACGGATCGAATTGTTCGCTGCCGCGGTCGAGCGGCTCGGCCATCAGCGCGCTCATCAGCGTCACCAGACCGCGCACCGGATTGTCGGCAAGCTGCGGATAGGCGACATGGCCCTGGCGGCCATGCACGACCAGCGTGCCGTTGAGCGAACCGCGCCGGCCGATCTTGATGGTGTCGCCGATCGCTTCGCGGTTGCCCGGTTCGCCCAGGATGCAGTGATCGAACTTTTCGCCGCGCGCGGCGGCCCATTGCAGCAATTTGACGGTGCCGTTGACCGCGATGCTCTCCTCGTCTCCGGTGATCAGAAACGAGACCGAACCCTTCATCGCTCCGCCGCCCGCCGCCAGATAGTCGAGTACGGCCGCCACGGCGCAGGCGACCGCGCCCTTCATGTCGACGGCGCCGCGGCCATACAGCACGTCACCCGCGATCTCGCCGCCGAACGGCGGATGCGACCACGCGGCCGGCTCGCCCGGCGGCACCACGTCGGTATGGCCCGCGAACATCAGATGCGGCCCCGACGCGCCGATGCGGGCATACAGATTGTCGACGTCGGGCGTGCCGGATTCTGAGAACGTCAGTTGGTGGGTGGTGAACCCCGCAGCTTTGAGCACGCGCTCGAGATAGGCGAGGGCGCCGCCCTCCTGCGGCGTCACCGATGGGCAGCGCAGCAGATCGCGGGCGAGGGTAACGGGATCGGCTGCCATGTCAGAAGGATTCGGGATTCCGGGCTGCGCCATCAGTGTATTTTCTGCCCGGACAATTCCAGCAGGTCAGGCAGGACCAGCCGCACTTCGGAGATCATGTCGTCCCAGTGCTCGGCTTCGACAACAAGGCCGGGAACGTCGTTGCTGGTGGCGATCCACACGGCGGCTTCGCCGTCCCAGCGCGCATCGATGGTGATTGAGCGGTTCATCGGGGCAAAATCGGACGTTACTCCCGGCAGGTCAATCCTGCCAGTCGAACATGACAAACCGCGCGGATGGCTTTAGGCAGGCAGGCACCACAGGAGACGCCGCCCCATGACCATCCGTCCGCGCCGCA
>JAXDOO010000020.1:0-11862 GCA_034668865.1 Alphaproteobacteria bacterium | reverse complement strand
GTTCTGTGCTGCTCACAATAAACTGTTGAATCCCGCTCATGAAAGACATCCATCACGAACGCCGTCAGCGACTCACCGGCATCGCCTTGATGTGCGGTGCGGTCGCTTTATTAGCGCTTCTTGATACGGTGGCGAAATATCTCAGCGCGCAGATTCCGACCACGCAAAATTTCGCGGCGCGCTACATCACCGCATTTTTGCTGGCATTGGTGCTGGTCAATCCGATCACGCATCCACGGCTCGTTGTCACAGGTCGACCGGCGCTGCAGATCGTCCGCTCTGTGCTGATGCTTGCCACCACCGTGTTCAACTTCATCGCGGTGCGTTATCTACAACTCGATCAGACCTTATCGATCATGTTTTCGGCGCCATTCCTGGTGGCCCTATTGGCCGGACCCGTGCTTGGCGAAAGGCTGGACTGGCACCGCTGGGCAGCGATCGCCGTCGGCTTCGCCGGCGTGCTGCTGGTGACGCGCCCTGGTACCGGCGGCATCCATCCAGCCGCGCTGCTCATGTTTGCCGGTGCGCTCTGTTATGCAGTCTACGGCATCATGACCCGGGCCCTTGCGCGGACCGATTCCAACGAAACGACATTGTTTTATACCAACCTGGTTGGCGTCGTCTGCATGCTGCCCATCTTGCCTTTCGTCTGGACGCCGCCGCAAGACGCCCTTTCGTGGGCGCTAATGCTGGTGATGGGATTCTTCGGCGGCCTCGGCCATTATCTGCTCATTGTCGGGCATCGGCTCGCGCCTGCGTCGGTGTTGTCGCCCTTCATCTACAGTCAGATGGTCTGGATGATAGTACTTGGTTATCTAGTCTTCGGAGACGTTCCTAACGAGTGGACTCTGATGGGCGCCGGAATCGTGATTGCCTCCGGCCTTTACCTGATCCATCGCGAGCGCCGACGGCGGGTGATCCCGCCCGCGCCCGACATTGTCGGGTAGGGTTTGGCTTGCCATCACTTTGTTTTGAGAGGGATTCATGCCCAAGCTTCGCGTCAACAGCTTCGCCATATCACTCGATGGTTATGGCGCCGGACCGGATCAGGATCTCAATAATCCGCTCGGCGCCGGAGGTACTGCGCTGCATGAATGGTTCTATCCCACCCGCACGTTTCAACGGACATTCGGCAGCGGCGATGGCCAAGTCGGGGTCGACGACGATTTTGCAGCACGCGGCATGCACAACATCGGTGCGTGGATTCTCGGCCGCAACATGTTTGGGCCGGTGCGCGGCCCCTGGCCGGATGACAGCTGGAAAGGCTGGTGGGGCGAAAATCCGCCTTACCACGTGCCCGTTTTCGTGCTGACCCATCACGCGCGCGAGCCGGTTGCCATGGAGGGCGGCACGACATTCCATTTTGTCACCGAGGGAATCCACGCCGCTTTGGATCGCGCCAGGGCGGCGGCCAACGACCGCGACGTCCGGATTGGAGGAGGTGTCGCGACAATCCGGCAATACCTGACCGCCGGTCTCATCGACGAAATGCACATCGCCGTATCTCCCGTCCTCCTGGGTGCCGGCGAGCATCTCTTTTCTGCAATAGATCTGCCAAAACTCGGCTATCGGTGCATGGAACATGTGCCGAGCCCCAAAGCCACGCATCTCGTGCTGTCAAAAAGCGCGTGAACAGAAGCGGCCGTCTATTGTGACAACGCATACCTAGGGAATGCAGCAAGGCACGAGAGGATACTTCCATGTATGACAACCTGCTTGCGGGCGTGCCGACCGATCTCTGGATTGGCGGCACATGGCGCAAATCGTCGGACGGCGAGCGCTTCGACGTGATCGATCCGGCGACCGAAAACATCATCACCTCGGTTGCCAGCGCCACGGTGGATGATGCCAAGGCTGCGGTCGATGCCGCAAGTGAAGCCTTTCCCGCCTGGGCGGCGAAGAAGCCGCGCGAGCGTGGCGAAGTTTTGCGCAAGGCCTTCGAGCTGGTGACGCGCGACGCCGAGCGCATCGCAAAGCTGATGACGCTGGAGAATGGCAAGGCGCTGCCGGATGCGCGTGCCGAGGTGGCCTATGCCGCCGAATTCTTCCGCTGGAACGCGGAAGAGGCGGTGCGTAACCTCGGCCAGCTTTATAACGCGCCCGCTTCCGGCGCCCGCACCCTGGTGCATCATCGCCCAGCCGGCGTCGCTGTCCTGGTGACGCCATGGAATTTCCCCGCCGCCATGGCGACGCGCAAGATCGGTCCTGCGCTCGCCGCCGGCTGCACCGTCATTCTGAAGCCCGCGTCGGACACGCCGCTGACCATGCTGGCGCTGATGCCGATTCTGCAGGAAGCGGGCGTGCCGGCCGGGGTCGTCAATGTCATTCCCTCGCGCTCATCGGGCAAAGTGGTGAGCGCCATGTTGCACGATCCGCGCGTGCGCGTGCTTTCCTTTACAGGCTCGACCGAAGTCGGCCGCAAGCTGTTGCAGGAGGCGGCAGATAACGTGATCAAGCCGGCCATGGAACTTGGCGGCAACGCACCCTTCATCGTGTTCGAGGATGCCGACATCGATGCCGCGGTCGACGGCGCGATGATCGCCAAGATGCGCAACATGGGAGAGGCTTGCACAGCGGCCAACCGCTTCCTGGTGCATGCAAAGGTGCAGGAGGAGTTTTCCAAGAAACTCACCGGGCGCATGCAAGCCTTGAAGCTGGGTAACGGGCTCGACGACGGTGTCGCGGTCGGGCCGCTGATCAACCGGGAGGGGCGCGACAAGGTGGTGGCGCTGGTCGAGGACGCGGTGAAGAGGGGCGCTAGGGTACTCACCGGCGGCAAGATGCCGGACGGCAAAGGATATTTCTATCCGCCGACCGTGCTGGTGGACGTGCCGGACGGCGCCAAGATGCTGGATGACGAGATTTTCGGCCCGGTCGCCGCCATCCAGAGTTTCACGTCGGAGGAAGAGGCGATCCGGCGCGCGAATGATACCATCTACGGGCTTGTCGCCTATCTTTATACCCGCGATCTTGCCCGCGGCATGCGTATTTCCGAACAGCTCGAATGCGGCATGATCGGGCTGAACCGCGGCTTGGTGTCCGATCCGGCGGCGCCTTTCGGCGGCATGAAGCAGAGCGGCATCGGCCGCGAAGGCGGGCATGAAGGGCTGATGGAATTTTTGCAGACGCAATACATTTCGACCAATTGGTGAGGGGAATGGCCAGCGAAAAACCTGACGTGCTGGTGCTGGGGCCGGCGAAGCCCACGATCATCGACGGGCTATCGGCGCGGTTCAATCTGCACAAGGCCAACGACACCAAGCTGGCCGACGGCATGCTGGCGGGGCTTGCGCCGCGCCTGCAAGCGCTCGCAGTCAGCGCGCCGCCCGGCCGCATCGACGAAGCCTTCATGTCGCGGCTGCCCAAACTCGAAATCATTTCGACCTTCGGCGTTGGTTACGATCACATTGACGCCGCCTGGGCGGGGCAGCATGGCATCACCGTTACCCATACGCCGGACGTGCTGAACGAAGAAGTCGCCGACACTGCGATCGGGCTTCTGCTTTGCACCGTGCGGCAGCTTCCGCAGGCGGACCGCTTCTTGCGCAGCGGCGAATGGGTAAAGAAAGAATTCCGGCACACTCAAACGCTGCGCGACCGCACGGTCGGCATCGTCGGGCTCGGCCGCATCGGCAAGGCGATCGCGCGCCGACTCGATGCCTCCGACGTTCCGGTGTCCTATCACGGACGCAACCCGCAGCCGGGCGTAGCTTATCGTTATTATCCCGATCTGGTGGAGATGGCGCGTGCGGTCGACGTGCTGCTGGTGATTACGCCCGGCGGCGCCGGCACCAAGCATCTCATCAATGCGCAGGTGCTGGAAGCGCTTGGGCCGAACGGCATCCTCATCAACGTGGCGCGCGGCTCGGTGGTGGACGAGGCGGCGCTGATCGAGGCTTTGCAGAAGAAAAAAATATATGCCGCTGGCCTCGACGTTTTCGAAAATGAGCCGCGCGTGCCGCAGGCGCTGATCGACATGGAACAGGTGGTGCTGCTGCCGCATGTCGGCTCGGCGTCGGTACATACCCGGCGGGTGATGGACCAGTTGGTGGTCGATAACCTGCTCGCCTGGGCCGATGGCAAGCCGCCGCTAACCCCGGTGCCGGAAACGCCGTGGCGCGGCAAGTGGAGTAAAGCCGCAATCTGAGCTATCATCGACGCATGCTGAATTTGCGCATAGTTGCATTCATCGTTGCCGTCATTGCGCTTCCGGCCGGCGTTTGGGCGCAAGCCACGCAGCCGTCGGAGGAAGCGAAGGAAATGAAGGGCACCTGGGAAATCTCCAACTCCGACCGCGACAAGCTCTGCATGGTGACGCTGACGCCTGAACCGGCGCCGGCCGGAATGAAGCTCGAGTTCGAGCCTGCCTGCGCGGAAGCCTTCGAGGTGACCAAGAACATACGCGGCTGGCGGCTCGATAGGGATGGTCTGCATTTCGTTGATTCAAGAGGCCGGGCGCTGATCGATCTCGATGAAGTGGAGAAGGGAATGTTCGAAGGGATGCGCCCGGGCGAGGGTCGCTACTTCGTGCAGAGCCTCGCCGCGGTGCGCGCGGAAGCCAAACCGGATCAGGTCTTCGGCGAGTGGCAGGTCAGCCGCGGCACGGACGAGGCGATCTGCGTGATCACGCTTTCCAACAAACCGGCGGGGGAGAATTTTTCACTCGAGCTGAAGCCGGGTTGCGGCGCGCTGGTGACCGGATTCAATCCCGCGTCCTGGCACATGGAGCGCGGGGAACTGGTCATCTCTTCCGCTCGCGGCTCCTGGCGCTTCGAGGAAGCCGGCGAGATCGCCTGGCGGCGCGTGCCGGAAGGCACCGATCCGCTCTGGCTGGTGCGGCAGGTGGATGATACTCAGCCGTCGGAAAACGGTGGCGGCTGAGACCATCTTCACCTGTCCCGCCGGACCGGCTTATTCCTTGCGGTCATCACGTTGTCGTTTCGTGTCGGCTTCCACCGCTTTCGCCATCAGTTCATGACCGGCCGCCTGGAGACCTGCGGCGATCGAGTGCTTCAGGCCGGGCAAGCTTGCGCAAGTGAAACACTCTTCGGCGAGGGTCATAAGCTGATTGATATTATCGCCACCCAGATTGTGCTCTTGGATTATCTGAACGGCGGCGTTTCGCAGCACCGTTGCGCTCAATAAAGAAGCAAGCTCCTGCAGCCGCCTGTATTGCTCCTTCAATTGCTCGATATCGGCATTCATTTCCCTGTTCCACGCATTAATCTCATGCCGGCTGGCGTGGCGAGAGCGTCCACACTCTGGGCGATGCGTGTCGATTAGACGCTGGAGCGCCCCGGCGTCTTGCTATTTGCTGTCAGAGTTTTGCGCTATTCCGCCGCCGGAATCCTGACCTTGCTGGGCGTCTTCCCGGTCCAGCGCCGGAATGCATGGGTGAAGGCGGCGACTTCCTTATAGCCGAGCAGCCAGGCGATCTGCGAAACCGGCAGTTCTCGGTCTGCAAGATACCGATGCGCCAAACCTTCGCGTAACTCCCGCGCTATCTCGGAAAACAACAGGCCTTCGGCCGCGAGCCGCCGCGCCAGCGTGCGGGGACTCATGCCGAGCTTTGCGGCCACAATGTCCACTCGCGCCTGCCCATGTGGGAGCAGTTCCGCAAGCGTGTTTTCCACGCGTACTCGGAGCGGACTGGCTTTTGCCTTGCGGCGTGCGAGTGCCTCCTCACAATAGCGGACGAGCAGGTTATGCAGGTGCGGGTCTGTCGTCATAACGGGAAGGTCCAGGCAAGCGGAAGGGAATTCGATCTCGTCGACACCGGCGTCTTGATCAATCTCGACGGTTGCAATTTTTTTTAGATCGCCTTGCGCGCCGCTTCTGTGGTGAGCGACGCGCACGGCAAGCAGCTTGAATGCGCGAGCGACCAGGTGGCGGCAAATCCGAATGATAGCGGTGATGAAGAACTCGATCTGATGTCGGTCGGTGTGCCGTGCTACTCCGACGTGTTGGAATCCAATCCGAACGGTCTTGTCCTTTTTAAGCCGGAGGTGGATGCCCTCATTGGCCAGGCTAGAATAGCGTTCCAGCCGCCGCAGCGCGGTTCCCAAGGTGTCCGCCGAAGCCGGCACGTAATACAGAAACTCCAGTCGGCGCAGGTCCAGGCCTTGCGCAAGATGCACGCCGAGTTCCGGGTCGTCTAATGCTTCGGCCACCAGTTCGACGAACTTGATTTGGGTGGCAACGCTGAACCTTGCGTTTGGATTTTCAATGGCGGCGAGATCCAGATCTGCCCGGTGCAAAAGATCACGCGTGTCGCCGAGGTGCGGCAGGGCACGCGCATAGGCCAGCCGCGAGATTAGTCCGCCACAGGCTTGAACCGCATCTGGTCGCTGAATCTTGGAAGTCGCTACCACGGGGAGCTCTTCCTTTCTCAGATCAGCTTTAACGCCTTCAGGCTGGCATTGCCGTGTTTGCCGACGATGATGTGGTCATGCACGGAAATTCCCAAAGGACCGGCGACTTCGATGATGGACTGCGTCATCTGGACGTCCGCGCGCGAGGGCGTGGGATCGCCCGACGGATGGTTGTGCACGAGAACAATCGCTGTCGCGCTAAGTTCGAGGGCGCGCTTCATCACCTCGCGCGGATAGACCGGCGTGTGGTCGACGGTGCCCACCTGCTGCACTTCATCAGCAATCAGATGATTGCGCTTGTCGAGGAACAAGATGCGGAATTGCTCTTTGTCGGCGAAAGCCATGCTGCTGCGGCAATAGTCTTGCACCGCATCCCATGACGACAATACCGGCCGCTCTTTCACCTTATCGAGCAACATCCGGTTGGCGGCGGCATGGACCACCTTCAACTCTGAGACGACGGCTTGGCCGACATCCTTCACCTCGAGCAAGCGTGCTTCCGGCGCGGCGATCACTTCGGCGAAGGATCCGAACTTGCTGAGTAGCCTCTTGGCGAGGGGTTTTACATCCCCGCGCGGCAAGGCGCGGAACAGCAACAGCTCCAGCAGTTCATAGTCGCTGAGCGCGCCCGCACCGGCTTCGCGGAAACGCGCGCGCAGGCGTTGGCGATGGCCGTGATAATGCGGCTCGGCTTCCGCGACTTTGGCCGGACCTTCCGCGAGGTGATCGCTCGACATATTCCCGCCGCCCCGAGGCCTGCTCACAGCGCTATTAGAGGCTTTTGCCGGCGCGGAGGGAAGGGCCTCTGCCGCGTCAGGCGGCGTAGGGCGGCTTGTGGAACCCCTTGGGCGAGGCGGTTAAAATTTCCACGCCTGTCTGCGTGACGCCGACGGTATGCTCGAATTGGGCAGAGAGCGAGCGGTCGCGCGTCACCGCGGTCCAACCGTCGGCCAGCACCTTCACATGCGGACGGCCGAGATTGATCATCGGCTCCACGGTAAAGAACATGCCGGGCTTCAGCACAGCGCCTTCGCCCGGCGAGCCGATATGCACGATGTTCGGCTCGTCGTGGAACAGGCGCCCGAGGCCGTGGCCGCAGAAGTCGCGCACAACGCTCATATGCTCGGCTTCGACATAGGGCTGGATGGCGGCGCCGATGTCGCCGGTGGTCTTGCCCGGCGCAATCGCGGCAATGCCGCGCATCATGGCTTGGTAAGTGACCTCGATCAGGCGCTCAGCGCGGCGCGGGATTTCGCCCACCGGATACATCCGGCTGGAATCGCCATGCCAGCCGTCGACGATCAGTGTGACGTCCACATTGACGATATCGCCCTCCTTCAGCGGCTTCTCGCTGGGGATGCCGTGGCAGACGACGTGGTTGATCGAGGTGCAGGTCGCCTTGCGGTAGCCGCGATACATCAGGGTCGCGGGAATCGCGTTATGGTCGAGCGCAAACTGCAAGACGAGCTGATCGATGCGCTCGGTGCTGACGCCCGGCTTCACCTCGCCAACGAGCATGTCGAGGCACTCGGCGACCAGCCGGCCGGCCTTGCGCATGTGCTCGAAGGCATCCGCGCCGTGCAGCTTGATCTGTCCGGTCTTGCGCAGGGGCGCAAGCCCGGCGTCAATGTAATTCATCGGGAAACCGCCAGAAAGTGTACAGCCCCGCAATGTAAGGCCTTCCCGGCTAGGCGCAAGCGTGCATCCTGCATGACGGCTAACTCGCGGGACAGGGCCGGTCGGGACCGGAATGGCTGAACAAGTCCGCCCATGACAATTGCAGTCAGTGGCTGTCCCGTGGCGTCGTCTTCTGCGCGATGCGCTGATATTTTACCGCGGCTTTGAGCACCATCCCTTCGGAAAGCTGCTCGACACTGGCGCGGTGCATCTCCTGCCACGGCGTCTGGCTGTTCGGAACCTGGTAACCGCCGGCACGCTCCAGCACCGCGCGGCGCCTGGTGAGCTCCGTTTTTGGAACCAGAATATTGGCAGTGCCTTTGCTGAGATCGATCCGCACGCGGTCGCCGGTCTCCAGCAAACCCAAGCCGCCGCCGGCGGCGGCCTCGGGCGACGCGTTGACGATGGAAGGCGATCCGGACGTGCCGGACTGGCGGCCGTCGCCGATGCAGGGCAAGGAATCGATGCCTTCCTTGATCAGCGCGGCCGGCGGCTGCATGTTCACGACCTCGCCGCTGCCGGGGAAGCCGATTGCACCGCAGCCGCGGATAAAAAGCAGCGTGTCCTCGTCGATCTTCAGCGAAGGATCATCGATGCGCGCGTGGTAATCCTCCGGTCCGTCGAATACGACGGCGCGGCCTTCCAGCACATTGGGCTCCTTTGGATTCGACAGATAGCGCGCACGAAAATCCTCCGAGATCACACTCATCTTCATGATGGCGGAATCGAACAGGTTGCCGCTAAGCACCTTGAAGCCCGCCTGCTGTTTCAGCGGGTTGCTGTAAGGAAAGATAGCCTTGCTATCGGGCGCCTGAGCGCGCCGGACATTTTGCTCAATCGTCCGGCCGTTGACGGTTGGCGCGCCGCCATGAATGCGCCCTGCCTTCAATAACTCCTTCAGCACAGTCGGCAGGCCGCCGGCGCGGTAATATTCCTCCCCGAGATATTCTCCGGCCGGCTCCATATTCACGAGCAAGGGGACATCGAATCCGATTTTCTCCCAGTCCTCGATCTCCAGCCTGACCCCGATGTGCCGCGCCAAGGCATTGAGATGGATCGGCGCATTGGTCGATCCCCCGATTGCGGAACAGGCCACGATGGCGTTCTCGAAGGCCGTGCGGGTGAGGATGTCGGACGGTTTGAGATCCTCGCGCACCATCTGCACGATGCGCCGGCCGGTCTCATAGGCGATCTGCGCGCGCTCGCGGTAGGGCGCCGGAATTGCGGCGCAGCCCGGCAGCGACATGCCGAGCGCTTCCGCCAGCGCATTCATGGTCGAGGCGGTGCCCATGGTGTTGCAGTGCCCAATGGACGGCGCGGAGGCAGCGACGATGTCGAGAAATTCTTTGTAGTCGATCACGCCGGCGGCCTGATCGCGGCGCGCCTGCCAGATCACCGAGCCGGATCCCACGCGCCTTCCTTGATACCAGCCATCGAGCATCGGCCCGCCGGACAGAACGATGGCGGGAATGTTCACGGTCGCCGCCGCCATCAATGCCGAGGGCGTGGTCTTGTCGCAGCCGGTGGTCAGCACGACGCCGTCGAGCGGATAGCCGTAAAGCACCTCCACCAGGCCGAGATAGGCGAGGTTGCGGTCGAGCGCGGCGGTGGGGCGCTTGCCGGTTTCCTGCAACGGGTGAGTGGGAAACTCCAGCGCGACGCCACCGGCGGCATGGATGCCCTCGCGCACGCGCTTGGCCAGCTCGAGATGGTGCCGGTTGCAGGGTACGAGGTCGGAGCCGCTCTGCGCGATGCCGATGATCGGCTTGCCGCCGGTCAATTCTTCCTTGGTCAGCCCATTGTTGAGATAGCGCTCGAGATAGAGCGCGGTCATCCCGGGATTCTCCGGATTGTCGAACCACAGGCGGGAGCGCAGCGAGCCTTTAGGCGGGACTTGCGGCTTCGACTTCTTCGCCATCCGGGCCTCCTGAGGATGCAACTCTTTATCTAGGCATCTCGATTTGATTTCACAGCCGCGATGCGTTGAACTGCGCTGTCAAAGCTAAGGAGCGCTGGGTAGATGTTAACTCAACTCTTGACCGGCGGTCTGGTCAGCGTCGCCAATTTCGGCATTCATGCAGCGATGACCGGTCTGATCGTGGTCATCACGCGTCGAATCGCCGGGACCACGGACGATCTGCATGTCTTCATGCGTGTCAGCGCCTTGCTGCTGGTCACCGTGGTTGCCCTGACCGCCGCCCATATATCCGAGATCGCAGTATGGGCTGCCTTCATAACCGTCGCCGGCATCACCGCGCCAAATCTCACGCCGTTCGAATTTGCTTTCGAGAACTATGTCGCGCTGGGCTATGGCGATGTCGTTGCCGGCAGCGGCTGGCGCCTGATCGGGCCTATCATGGCGTTGAACGGCCTGCTGCTGATCGGATGGTCGGTGGCCATCATCTTTGAGGTTATGCGGATGGCGGAGCTCCAGGTCGGGCGCCGGTCCCGATGATCGCTTAATCGACATGTGAGACAGCTGAGGAACCTATGCTCAAGACAATCGCTTCCTTCGACCGGATGGGTGAAGAAAACGCCTTCGCGGTGCTGGCACGTGCCACCGCGCTGGCGGCACAGGGCCGGAATATTGTCAATCTTGGCATCGGACAGCCGGATTTTCCGACCCCGCCTCATATCGTTGAAGCGGCGGTGAAGGCGCTGCGCGAGGGCCAGCATGGCTACACGCCGGCGGTCGGCATCCTGCCGCTGCGCGAAGCGGTGGCGGCGGACCTGCACAAGCGCTTCCGCGTCGAGGTCGCCCCCGACCGCGTGCTGATCGTGCCCGGCGGCAAGGTCACCATGTATATGGCCATCCTGATGTTCGGCGAACCGGGCGTGGAAAATCTTTATCCCGAACCCGGTTTTCCGATCTATCGCTCGATTATCGAAAATACCGGCGCGACACCCGTGCCGGTGCCGGTCCGCGAGGAGAACGGTTTCGCCTTCTCGGCCGAAGAGACATTGCGGCTGATCACGCCGAAGACGCGGTTGCTCATTATCAATTCGCCGGCCAATCCGACCGGCGGCGTCACACCGAAGAGCGAAATCGACAAGCTGGTCGCCGGGCTGGAGAAATTTCCCGACGTCGCGCTGATGTCGGACGAGATCTACGACCAGATGACCTATGACGGCGAGGCGCATGTCTGCCTGTTGTCCTATCCGTCGATCCGCGAACGGCTGATCCTGCTGAACGGCTGGTCGAAGACCTATGCCATGACCGGCTGGCGGCTCGGTTATTCGGTCTGGCCGGGCAAGCTCTACGACTATGCGCGCAAGCTCGCGGTGAATTCCTACTCCTGCGTGAATGCGCCGACGCAATTCGCTGGCCTTGCCGCGCTTACCGGCCCGCAGGGCGAGGTGGCGAAGATGGTCGCTGCCTTCGACGCGCGACGCAAGGTCGTGGTGGAAGGGCTGAACAAATTGCCGGGCGTGTCCTGTGCGACACCAAAGGGCGCGTTCTACGCCTTTCCCAACATCAAGCGCACGGGCTGGAAGGCGAAGCCTCTCGCTTCCGCGCTGCTGGAGGAAGCCGGTGTTGCCATCATCGGCGGGCCGGACTTCGGCATTTTGGGCGAGGGTTACGTGCGGCTGTCCTACGCTAATTCCACGGAAAATATCGTCAAGGCACTCGGCCGCATGGGCGAGTTTTTGGCGACGCGCAAGGCTGCTTGAGCAACTACTTTTCTTTCGCCACCCGCACCGGGTCGCGCAGGCGCATGTCCTGCACCGGCGAGGGGAAGGCGATGTCTTCGCGCTTGAAAGCATCCCACAGCGCCAGCAGCATCGCGCTCTTCACATTGGTCGAGCCCTCGAT
>JAXDOO010000019.1:0-7738 GCA_034668865.1 Alphaproteobacteria bacterium | reverse complement strand
ATTGCCGCGAAATCGTAGCGGATGGACCGGCGCCCCCACGGCGTCCTCCACCGCGGCGACCGAGGCTAGATTGATAATCGACACCGCTCTCTGCGCCACATCGGAAAAGCTGTGGGGCGGCTTCATGTTGGAAAAACTATGGCCGCCCGTGCCGGCGAGGATCTTCGGGGGACCCTGCAGTTCGTCCGCACAATAGGTCGCGAGGAACCGCTCGATCTGCGCTCGCCCTTCCGTTGTCCGCAGATCGCCCTCCGCCGCCAGCCGGCCGTCGGTCCGTACGCTCAGCACGTGGGTTTGCTCGTCGAAATCTGTGTGCAGCCCCGCCAGCCGCTCGTTCCGCATCAGCATGAGGAATCGCTGTTTGGGAAAATAGGCGGGGGCAGCCGGATCAAAGCCAGAGGGACCGTTTTCGATGGCGTAGAGCCGGTCGGCCGGCAGGGTCAAACCGGCGGAAAGCTGAACGCGCGGAAGCGCCTGGGCCGAGAGCCCCTTCACCGGGTAACGGTAGATGGCCTGGATCGTGGCGGGCATGGGTCATGACGGGGTTGGGCTGCTCCTTGCTAGCCATTCCGTTGGAGTCTGGCTAGAGGACTGAGCATGTTAGCGGCGAAGCTCTACCGTCTGTCCGGCGATCACCTACATTTTCCTTTACAAACAAGTGGCCGCCGGGCCTGGCCGTTTGTATGCATGTTAGGGACAGGCATTTGAGCCTATGCGTGTTCGAAGACGGCAGACGCTGGCGAGGAGTGACGTATGGATATCGAAAAATATACCGATCGCAGTAAAGGCTTTATCCAATCCGCGCAGTCGCTCGCCTTGCGCGAGGGGCACCAGCAATTCACCGCCGAGCACCTGCTCAAGGTGTTGCTCGACGATGCCGAAGGTCTGGCGGCCGGGCTGATCGACCGCGCCGGCGGCCGTTCACGAGAAGCTCTGCGGGAAACCGAAGTGGCGCTTGGCAAGCTGCCAAAGGTATCGGGCGCGGGCGCCGGGCAGATTTATTTGCAAGCCGCGCTGGCTCGTATTTTTGACCAGGCTGAGAAAATTGCGCAAAAGGCAGGCGATAGCTTTGTCACCGCCGAGCGGCTGCTGCTCGCCATCTCCATGGACAAGGAGAGTGAGGCAGGGAAAATTCTCGCCCGCGCCGGCGTCACGCCGCAGACGCTCAATGCGGCCATCGAGAGCCTGCGCAAGGGTCGCACGGCCGACAGCGCCTCGGCGGAAAACGCTTATGATGCGCTAAAGAAATATTCCCGCGATCTCACCCAGGCCGCCCGCGAGGGCAAGCTCGATCCGGTGATCGGCCGTGACGAGGAGATCCGCCGCACGGTGCAGGTGCTTTCCCGACGCACCAAGAACAACCCGGTGCTGATCGGGGAGCCGGGGGTCGGCAAGACCGCCATCGTCGAGGGCCTCGCGCTGCGCATCGTTAACGGTGACGTACCCGACAGTTTGAAGGATAAGAAACTACTGGCGCTCGACATGGGCTCGCTCATTGCCGGGGCCAAATACCGTGGCGAATTCGAGGAGCGGTTGAAAGCCGTGCTGCAGGAAGTGACCGCTACCGCCGGCGGGATTATTCTCTTCATCGATGAAATGCACACGATTGTCGGCGCCGGCAAGGCGGATGGCGCGATGGATGCTTCCAACCTGCTGAAGCCCGCGCTGGCGCGCGGCGAACTGCATTGCATCGGGGCCACCACGCTCGATGAATACCGCAAGCATGTGGAAAAGGACGCCGCACTGGCGCGGCGCTTCCAGGCGGTCTTCGTCAACGAGCCCAGCGTGGAGGACACCGTGTCCATCCTGCGCGGCTTGAAGGAAAAATACGAACTTCACCACGGCGTGCGCATCACGGATTCCGCGCTGGTAGCGGCGGCCACGCTGTCGCACCGCTACATCACGGACCGCTTCCTACCCGACAAGGCTATCGATCTGGTCGACGAGGCCGCGGCGCGGCTGAAGATGCAGATCGATTCCAAACCGGAGGAGCTGGACAATCTTGACCGCGACATCGTGCGGCTGAAGATCGAGCAGGAGGCTCTGAAGAAGGAATCCGATTCCGGCTCCAAGGAACGGCTGAAGCGGCTGGAGAAGGAACTGGCCGACCTGCAGGAACAGGCGGATGGCCTCAACGCCAAGTGGAAGGCGGAGCGCGAAAAGCTGTCCGAGGCGCAGAAAGTTAAGAGCGACCTGGAGCAGGCGCGCAATGATCTGGCGATCGCGCAGCGCAACGCTGACTATCAGCGCGCCGGCGAACTGGCCTACGGCAGAATCCCGGAATTGGAAAAGAAGCTGAATGCGGTGGAGGAAGTCACCGGCGTCGGAGCCGTCGTCTCGGAAGCAGTGACGGCCGATCACGTCGCGCAGATCGTCTCACGCTGGACCGGCATTCCGGTCGACCGCATGCTGGAAGGCGAGCGCGAGAAGCTGCTGAAGATGGAAGAGCAGTTGCAGCAACGCGTTGTCGGGCAGCAGGAGGCGGTCCGCGCCGTTTCGACGGCGGTGCGTCGCGCCCGCGCCGGCTTGCAGGATCCCAACCGGCCGCTCGGCTCCTTTATGTTCTTGGGCCCGACCGGCGTGGGCAAGACCGAACTGACCAAGGCGCTGGCAGAATTCTTGTTCGACGATGAGCATGCGCTGATCCGCATCGACATGTCGGAGTTCATGGAAAAGCATTCGGTCGCGCGGCTGATCGGCGCGCCTCCTGGCTATGTCGGTTATGACGAAGGCGGTGCGCTCACCGAAGCGGTGCGGCGGCGGCCTTATCAGGTCGTGCTGTTTGACGAGATCGAGAAGGCACATCCCGACGTCTTCAATATTCTCCTGCAGGTGCTCGATGACGGCCGGCTCACCGATGGCCACGGCCGGACCGTGGACTTCCGCAACACACTGATCGTGATGACCTCCAATCTCGGTGCCGAGCATTTGGTGGCCCAGCCGGAAGGCGAGGACACCGAAGCGGTGCGTGATCTGGTGATGGCTGAGGTGCGCGCGCGCTTCCGGCCTGAGTTCCTCAACCGCGTGGACGAAATCATTCTGTTCCATCGGCTCAAGCGCGAGCACATGGGCCGCATTGTGGACATCCAGTTGGTCCGTCTCACCAAGCTGCTGGACGAGCGCAAGATCACCCTGCAACTGGAGCCCGCGGCCCGCGATTGGCTGGCGGAGAAGGGTTACGACCCCGCCTATGGCGCGCGCCCGCTCAAGCGTGCGATCCAAAAGCACGTCCAGGATCCGCTTGCCGAGCTGATCCTCTCCGGCCGCATCAAGGAAGGCGAGCGGGTGACGATTTCCGCCGGCAAGAGCGGACTCACCTTCAATGGTGAGGTCGCGCAGGCGGCATGACGCACCGGCAGCGCCGCTTCAGCAGCCAGCAGCGACATGACGGCGCGGGGGGTTGTTCCGTGTGCTTGGCAGTGGCATGGCCTGCTGCTCTTGGGCATTATAGCTGCGGCAGCTGCCCGCGAAGGGTCAGAAATTCCAGGGAGGAAACATGCCGAGTAAAACGATCAGCCTAGTCGCCATCCTCGCCGCGGGCGCTCTCGCGGCCGCGGCTGTTCCGGCGGCGGCGCAGACGCCTGAGCAATTCTTCAAAGGCAAGACCATTACCTTCTATGTCGGCCTCTCGCCGGGCGGCGGTTATGATCTCAACGCCCGGCTGGTGGCCAAACATTTCGGCAAGTATGTCCCCGGCAATCCCAACGTCATCGTGAAGAACATGCCCGGCGGCGGCGGCATCGTGATGACCAACTACGTCGCCAATGTCGCCGATCCGGATGGTCTCCATGTAGGCGCACCGCAACGCGGCATTCCGTTCGAACCGCTGCTCGGCGATGCGTCGCACGCGAAATACGACCCGCTCAAGCTGCAATGGATCGGCAGCGCCAATGCCGACACCAGCGTTGCGGTCGTTACCAAACGCGCAGGTGTGAAGACCTGGAAGGATTTGAGAAACAAGGAGGTCATCGTCGCGGGCACCGGCGTTGGCACCGAGAGCGTGACCGTGCCCTACATCCTGCGCAACATTCTCGGCTTCAAATACAAGGTGATCGCCGGCTATCCCGGCGGCAGCGAGATGAATCTCGCCATGCAGCGCGGCGAAGTGGACGGCCGCGGTACCTTCTCCTGGACCAGCCTGAAGCCGCATAAGAAGGATTGGATCGAGTCGGGCGAGATTATCGTCCTGTACCAGCAGGGTTTGCGAAAGCACCCCGACATTCCCGAGGTGCCGCTCGTCACTGATCTGGCGGAAAACGAAACCCAGCGCCAAGTGCTAGCGCTGCAATTTACCGCCTTCGAACTGGGCCGGCCCTATTTCGTGCACGAAGGCGTACCGGCCGATCGCCTGCAGGCGCTGCGGCGTGCCTTCGACGCCACCATGAAGGATAAGGACCTTCTCGCTGATGCCGAAAAACAGGGATTGGAAGCCAATCCCGCCACCGGCGAGGAGATGCAGGAGATGCTGAAGAAGGTCTATGCCACGCCGAAGGACGTGATCCACCGGCTGGCGGAAGCCACCAAAGATACGCCCGACCTGAAGGTGCTGAACCCGGAAAAGAAGTAAGCGGTGGCTACGCGGCTTGCAGAAACGAAAATGGCCCGCACTCTGCGGGCCATTTTTTGCGTTGGTTGTGAAGACTAGCGGCGGACCGACTGTCCGCTTGAGGCCATGCGGGCCACCGGCCGCGTCATCATCTTGTCCAGCCGCTCGCGCTCTTGATCGAAATCGGCCAGCACCGGGCCTTCCAGCACGCGGCCGCGCGGCAGGCGAATGCGCATTGGGTCGACGAAGCGGCCGTTGACCATGATCTCGTAATGCACATGCGCACCGGTGGAGAGGCCGGTGGAGCCGACAAACCCGATCACCTGGCCTTGCCGCACCCGCACGCCGGGATCGACGCCGCGGGCATAGGCGGTCATGTGGCCATAAGCGGTCTCGTAACCGTTGGCGTGGCGTATGCGGACATATTTGCCGTAGCCGGATTCCCAGCCGACCTTGTCCACGGTGCCGTTGCCGGAAGCGTAGATCGGCGTTCCGGTCGGCGCCGACCAGTCCACCCCGGTATGCATCTTTGTGGCGCCGAGGATAGGATGGCGGCGGAAGCCGAAGCCAGAACGCATGATGCCGTTACCGACCGGCTTGCGGACCAAGAATTTCTTCGCGCTCTTGCCAGCCTCATCGTAGTAATCGACCACGCCGTCGTCGGGGCTCTGGAAGCGATAGAATTTTCTCATCTCGCCGCTGATCGTGAGCGAGGCGAACATGACGTCGGTCCTGCCTTCGGCTCCGGTGGTCTCTTCCTCACCCGCGAACAATACCTCGAAGGAATCGCCGGGCTGCACCTTGCGCTGGAAATCGACGTCGTAGGAGTAAAGCCGGATCAGGTCTTCGATCACCGGACGCGGCAGGTGATTACGCAGCGCGGTTTCATAAATGCTCTGGTAGAGTCGCACGCCGGTGCCGTCGTCTTCTTCATCCGCCACTTGCGCCACCTCCGTGCTGCCAAGATTGCGGGCATCGACGGCGACGTATTTGCCGAGATCGGAGAGCGCGACGATCGACTCGATCGTGGTGTCGTTGGCGATGATGACCCGGATCGGCTGCAGCCGCTGGCCACCTGCCGCGGCGGCAAGCAGCACGCGCAATTTCAGCCCTTCCTTCAGTGCGTTGCCCCGAGCCCCCAGCGCTTTGGCGATAGCCTTGATTTCCTCGGGCGTGGCGCCGGTTTCCTGCAGCACGGAATCGAGCGTGTCGCCTTTCTTCGCTGTGATGGCCCGCTCGTTCCAGTTATTGCCGCCGGTGGTCTGCTTCGCGGTTTTCGGCAGGAAGCTGATGTTCTCCGGTACGATGCGCACTTCAAAGCCGGCATAAGGGTCGGCCGTATTGCCTTCATTTGCGTAAGACAGTTTGAAGGCGCCAATCTCTGCTGGTCCAGCTGAGGCTGTCCGGGTCGGGCCCCCGCTCCGGTTTGCGGCCTCGCGCACGCGCTGGAGAACTTCATCTATTGGGGCCGCAACATTGATTTTGGCGCGCGGCAGGATCGACGCCAAATCGCGGGTGACGAAGGAAACTTCCGCGTCAGGCGCGGCGGCGCTCTCCGCCGTCGGTATCTCCTGCGCGCCGGATTCCGCCAGTATCTTTTGCGGGTTGAATGGCGGTATGTCGGCGGAAGCCTCGGTCAGCGTGAGCGACAGATTTCCTGCGACCCGCACGAAGGGCCGCACGCGCACGACCTCGCGATTGCCTACCTGGGTGGTGGTGGAGACGCGGATGATCTGGCGCACCACATTCGGCTCCAGCACCGCGGGAAGCTTGTCGCCTTTGCGCACGCCAAGCCGATCACTAATGTTGCCGACCGCGTTGCGCAGCGCGGTCTCGACGCGCTCGGGCACGGTGGCGAAATTTGTTTCACCATCGAGCGACGCGAAAACGGCGCCGCCCATCAGAGCTGCGCCGCAGAATCCAGTCAAAATAGTCCCGGATAGCCAGTGCACCGAGACGCGGCGGCGATCCACCAGGCCGGTCTCCTCGCCGTCTACCGAAAGCGGAGGTTCATGGCCGAGATCAATCGGATCAGGCTCGCCCGAAAAACGATGTGCCCCGCGCAGTCTGCCGTGATCCAAACCGCATCCCCCCTGCGTTGCGCATCATGGATCCCGCAACCCTGCGAGCCGCCGGAAATCCCCCGCCGAACGATGGCGCGGCGCCCCGGGTCCGTCAATCGTCGGTCGGAGCTGATCTCAGGCTGGTCGCGAGCCGGAGAACCTGAAAACGTTCTTCGTCGATCTCAGAACGTCTGAGGAATGTGGCGTCACTGCGGCGTGCCAGGCTTTCGAGGCTTTGGCCGCTTGTGTGCTTTGCGAAAAGCCAATTAGATACTGCGTTACCGGTGAAACCGGCGCATGATTCCCGCCGCTCGAGTGTTGACAACGGCGCGCGGCCCACCCTATATATCAACTCTTCGGCGCGCTGACGCACATCGGCGCGATGGCGCGCCTCTGAAGCTCCACACGACTTCTCGGTGGGAAAGGCATCCGGCCTTGTCGGATGCCTGCTTCGACGGCTCTCCGGTTTTCCGGGGAGGGGGCTTTCATCGGTCCCGGGCTGTTTGAAAAGTAAATCAGAAGAAAGAGAAACGTGGACGGCGGAGTCCCTGCGGACCGCTTGTCGACGGGAGAAATCCTGTTCGAAAGGCGGTCGGATAAGAGACTTCGGCGGTACACGTTTTAGGTCAACACCCTTGACTGTTTTCGGAGCGTAAGCTTCGCGAATGTTCAGAGGTGGGACCTCGTCAAAACGTTGTGACTTGCCGAGATCAATCTCATCCAACTTGAGAGTTTGATCCTGGCTCAGAGCGAACGCTGGCGGCAGGCTTAACACATGCAAGTCGAGCGCCCCGCAAGGGGAGCGGCAGACGGGTGAGTAACACGTGGGAACGTACCCTTTGGTTCGGAACAACCCAGGGAAACTTGGGCTAATACCGGATAAGTCCGTAAGGAGAAAGATTTATCGCCAAAGGATCGGCCCGCGTCTGATTAGCTAGTTGGTAGGGTAATGGCCTACCAAGGCTACGATCAGTAGCTGGTCTGAGAGGATGATCAGCCACATTGGGACTGAGACACGGCCCAAACTCCTTCGGGAGGCTGCTGTGTGGATTATTGGACTATGGGGGCAACCCTGATCCTGCCTTGCCGCGTGAGTGATGAAGGCCCTAGGGTTGTAAAGCTCTTTTAG
>JAXDOO010000018.1:0-12820 GCA_034668865.1 Alphaproteobacteria bacterium | reverse complement strand
ACCGGCGCGTTCGACGGCTTCCAGGGTCGCCTCCACCAGGGCCGAAATTCCCGTGAATCCGAGCCGGCGCCCGACAAATTCGCGCACCGCCACCTCGTTGGCCGCGTTCAACACGGTGGGTGCGGCGCCGCCCGTGACCAGGGCCCGGCGCGCCGTGGCCAAGGCCGGGAAACGAGCGAGGTCCGGCTGCTCGAAAGTCAAATTCGCAATGGCGGCGAGATCGAGCCGCGGTGCCGGCCCCTCGATGCGCATAGGCCAGGCCAGGCAATGCGCGATGGGGATGCGCATGTCGGGCACACCGAGTTGAGCGATCATCGAGCCGTCGCGAAACTCCACAAGCCCGTGCACGATGGATTGCGGATGCACCAGCACATCGATTTCGCCGGCAGCCAGTCCGAATAGATGATGCGCCTCGATCAGTTCCAGGCCCTTGTTCATCAGCGTCGCGGAATCGATTGTGATCTTCACGCCCATCGACCAATTCGGATGACGCGAAGCTTGCTCCGGCGTCGCCGCCCTGATCGCCTCCGCCGTCCAAGTGCGGAAGGGACCGCCCGAGGCGGTGAGAACGACGCACCGCACGTCCTCGCGCCGACCTGCGGTCAAGGCCTGAAAGATCGCGTTGTGTTCGGAATCGACAGGCAGGATGGTGGCGCCCGCGGCGGCCGCCTTGCGCATGAACAGCGCGCCCGCGCAAACCAGGCATTCCTTGTTAGCGAGCGCGACGGTGGCGCCCTGCTCGACCGCCGCCAGCGTCGGGCGCAAGCCGGTCGAGCCGCTGATCGCAGCCATGATCCAGTCCGCCGGCCGCTGCGCGGCTTCCAGGAGCGCGCTGTCGCCCGCTCCCGCCTCAATGCCCGAACCGACAAGCGCATCCTTCAGCTCGCGGTAAGAATTTGCATCGGCCACTGCGGCGTAACGCGCGCCGATGTCGCGCGCGACAAGCGCGAGCGCCGACGCGTTGCGGTGCGCGGTCACCGCCTCGACGCGATACTGCTTGCGCTCGCGTTTGAGCAAGTCGATCGTGCTCGTGCCGATCGAACCGGTGGCGCCGAGCAGCGACACCGTCCGCTCGGCCGGGATGGCCGACGATTGCGCGCGCAGACGCGGCACGGTCATGTGATCACCACAACAGCAGCCCTTGCGCCGCCGTATCCATGTCAGCGCGTGTTATGCCGAGCGCGACGGCGACTGCAACCGCAGCAATAAAGCCATCCAGCCGGTCCATGACGCCGCCGTGGCCGGGAATAAGCCGTCCGGCATCCTTCGCGCCGAAACGCCGCTTGATCGCGGATTCGAACAGATCACCCGCCTGCGCGGCAGCGGAAAGTCCCAATGCCACCAGCGCAATCGCGGGGAGATTGCCAACGCCGGCGAGTGCGGCAACGGCGCCTCCACCCAACATACCGCCGATCGCACCGCCGATCGCGCCGGACCAGGTCTTGTTGGGGCTTATGCTGGGCGCGAGCTTCGGTCCGCCGAAGGCACGGCCGGTGAAATAGCCGGCGATGTCAGTGGCCCACACCAGCGCGAAAAGAAACAGGATTGCCACCAATCCCAGCTCCGCGTCGCGGCGCAACAGGATCGGAGCGGTGAGCAAGGCGCCGGCATAGAGCACGCCGGCGGCCACCCAAATCCGCCGCTCGGCCCGCGCGAAAACGCCGGCTGCCAGCACGCCCAGCGCGATAATCAGCATTGGCGTGCGCGTTCTCGTCATACTGAATTCGGCGACCACCATCGCCAGCATGAGTGCGCTTGACCCAAGAAAGAACAGCAGGAGCCGATTGCCGGATGTCTGCCCGGAAACGAGTGTCGTCCATTCCCACCACACGGCAACGGCGGCGATTAGCCAGAAAATTCCGAACACCCAGGTGCCGGCCGTGGAGTAACTGCTGCTGGGCAACCAGGCCACCATGACCGCGAGCGGCGCGAGTACCAGCGCCGACAAGATACGCGGCATGAGATCGCTCTTGCCGGGGAAATCATCAGGCTTGTCCGAAAGACTTGCGGGCTCCGCGACCATCCCGTCAGGACCCGGTCCGAGCGACGAGACCGCCAAACCGGCGCTCGCGGCGGCGATATTCTGCGATCGCCCCTTCCAAGGTCGCCCGGTCGAAATCGGGCCAATAAGTCGGCACGAAAACCAGCTCGCTATAGGCCGCCTGCCACAACAAAAAATTCGACAGCCGCTGCTCGCCGCTGGTGCGGATGATGACATCGGGATCCGGCAGGTCGGAAGCGTCGAGGTGACTTCCCAAAGCCTCCGCGGTGATCGCCTCCAGCGGCAGCTTGCCCGCCACCACGTCCGCCGCAAGCCGGCGCGCGGCCCTGGCGATTTCCTGGCGCGCCCCGTAATTGAATGCGACGACCACGATCAGACCGTCGTTGTTGCCTGTAAGTTCCTCCGCCTCTTCCAGCAGGCTAAGAATATCGGGGGCCAATCCTTCGCGCTCGCCGATCACTCGCACGCGCACGTTGTTACGGTGCAGCTGCGCAAGATCGTGACGGATAAAGCGGCGCAGCAGGCCCATCAGGTCGCGCACCTCGGCCGGCGGGCGTGACCAGTTTTCCAAGCTGAAGGAAAAGATCGTGAGCACCTGGATGCCGATCTCGCCTGCCGCGCGCACCGTGGCGCGCAACGCCTCAACGCCGCGGCGGTGGCCTTCGGTGCGCGGCAGACCGCGCGCCGCCGCCCAGCGCCCGTTGCCGTCCATGATGATGCCGACATGACGCGGCACCTCAAAGGGGGCGCTGGCAACGGCTGCGGGCATTTCGGCCTTCGGCATCGGCATACGGGCTTAACGCCCAGCTCCTTAAACGGTGAGGATTTCTTTTTCCTTAGCAGCCAGCATGTGATCGATCTCGGCGATCGACTGATCGGTGGTCTTCTGCACCTGAGCGGCCTCGTGATCGTGATCATCCTTGCTGATTTTGTGGTCCTTCTCCATTTTCTTTAGCACATCGAGGCCGTCGCGGCGGACGTGGCGAACGGCAATGCGCGCGGCTTCCGCATATTTATGCGCGACCTTCACCAGTTCCTTGCGCCGCTCCTCATTCAATTCGGGAATCCGCAGCCGCAAAACCTGACCCTCGGTGGCCGGGCTTAAGCCGAGATTGGCGTTGATGATGGCCTTCTCCACTGCATGTACCATGGAACGGTCCCAGACCTGCACGCTGATAAGGCGCGGCTCCGGCACGCTCACGGTCGCCAGCTGATTGAGCGGCATGTGCGTGCCATAGGCGTCGACCTGCACGGGATCCAGCATCGCCGCAGTGGCGCGGCCGGTGCGCAGCCCGCTCAGTTCCTGCTTGAAAGCCTGCAGCGCGCCCTGCATGCGCCGCTTCAACTCGTTCAGATCGTGCGTCATGGTTGCCATGGCATTCCTCGGGACAGCTTACCGCGCGATGCGCGATCCGAATTCGAACGGCGTCGGCCATCATTCGCCAACAGTGGTCGCACGCCCCTCCCCGCGCAATACGGCAGCAATCGCTCCCGGCTCTCGGATAGAGAACACAATGATAGGCATACGGTTTTCCCGGGCAAGCGCGAAGGCGGTTGAATCCATCACCTTGAGGTCCTTCTCGAGCGCCTGCTGATGACTGAGGCGCTCATAACGTTGGGCTTTCGCGTCCTTCTTCGGGTCGGCACTATAGACCCCATCGACATTGGTGGCCTTGAGCACGGCCTGCGCCTCAAGCTCGGCCGCCCGCAGCACTGCGGTGGTGTCGGTAGTGAAAAACGGGCTACCGGTGCCGGCAGCAAGCAGCACAACGCGTTTCTTGGCCAAATGCTTGAGCGCGCGCGCGCGCGTATAGGGCTCGCAAACGGCAGGCATGGACAGCGCCGACAGCGTGCGGGCGCTCGTGCCCTGACGCTCGACAGCCGCTTCGAGCACGAGGCAGTTCATCACCGTCGCCAGCATCCCCATGGAATCGCCGGTCGGACGCGACACGCCGCGCGCGGAGACGTCGACCCCGCGAAAGATATTACCGCCACCCACGACCACGCCAAGCTCAACGCCGAGATCAGCGCAAGCGACGAGATCGGCGGCGATACGATCGACGACCGGCTGATGGACGCCGAAGCCCTCGGAACCCGCTAGCGCCTCTCCTGATAATTTGATGATGACGCGACGGTAGCCAGGCTCGCCCATGATGCGAATCGCTCCGTCCGGTAACGCCGCGCGGCATGCTCGCTCACCCGAAGCGGCGAACGTTCAGCCTTGACCGGCGGCCGCCGCCACCTCGGCGGCGAAATCCGATTCCTGCTTGTCTATACCCTCGCCGAGCGCATAACGCACGAAGCCGGTGACCTTGATCGGCGCGCCGACGCGGGTCTCCGCTTCCTTCAGCGCCTGGGCGACGCTCTTGCTCGGATCGATCGCATAAACCTGATCGAGCAAGCAGACCTCTTTGTAGTAAGTCTTCAGCCCGGACTCGACGATCTTTTCAATGACATTGGCCGGCTTGCCAGACGCCTTGGCCTTGTCAGCCAGCACGGCCTTCTCTCGCGCCACAGCCGCCGGATCAAGCCCGCTAGAATCCACAGCCTGCGGATTAGAAGCCGCTACGTGCATGGCCAGCATGCGGCCGAGCGCCATCAGTTCAGCCGACTTGCCCGTGGATTCAAGCCCGACGAGAACACCTATCTTGCCGAGACCATCGGCGACCGAGCTGTGCACGTAGCTTCCGACAGCGCCCTTGCTCACCGAAAGCGCAGCGGCGCGGCGGAGTGTCATGTTTTCGCCGATCTTGGCGATGGTGTCGGAGATCGCTTCGGCGACCGTAATGGAGCCGGCCTTCGCCGCCTTGAGCTTCTCGACGTCGGTGCCCGCGTCGAGCGCGACCTGCGCGATCATCTTGACGAGGCCTTGGAACTGATCGTTGCGTGCGACGAAGTCGGTCTCGGAATTGACCTCGACCACGACGCCTTTGGTGCCTGCAAGCGCGATGCCGATCAATCCTTCGGCGGCCACGCGGCCGGCTTTCTTGGCGGCCTTAGACAAGCCCTTCTTGCGCAGCCAGTCGACCGCGGCATCCATATCACCATTATTTTCGGCCAATGCCGCCTTGCAATCCATCATGCCGGCGCCGGTCTGCTCGCGCAGCTCTTTGACCATCTGAGCAGTGATATTCGCCATTGTTGGATTCCTGGCCGGAGTCTTGATGCGCCGCGCGGCGAAGGGACTGCGCGGCGCTGCTGGTTTGAACTTACTCCGCCTCGGCGGTGAAGGCCTTGGCTTGGGCAATCCAGCCTTCCACGCGGCCCGGCAGACCGACCTCTTCACCCACATTATGGGCCGCGGTCGGATTGAGTTCCGCGATCTGCCAATAGTGGAAGATGCCGAGGTCGTTGAGTTGCTTCTCGATCGCGGGGGAAACACCGGTGAGCTTCTTGAGATCGTCGGCCACGCCACGCGGACCAGGAAGCGCCTCAAAGCCGAGACCCTCAGCTTGCGCCGGCATCGGCTCGGCGATCGGCTGAGCGGCCGCGCCGACGTCGATGCCTGAATCTCCCTGCGCGCGGGAAATGCCGTCGATCGAAGCTTTGGCGACGAGATCGCAATAAAGCGCGATGGCACGGCTGGCGTCGTCATTGCCCGGCACGACATAGGTGATGCCGGCGGGATCGCAGTTGGTGTCGACGACCGCGGCCACCGGGATGTTGAGGCGCTGGGCCTCCTTAATCGCAATGTCTTCCTTGTTGGTATCGAGCACGAACAGGAGATCGGGCAGCCCGCCCATGTCCTTGATCCCGCCGAGCGCGCGGTCGAGCTTGTCGCGCTCGCGCTGCAGATCGAGGCGCTCTTTCTTGGTATAGCCGCCGGCCTCGCCCGAGCTCAGCATCTCGTCGAGTTTCTTCAGCCGCGAGATCGATTGCGAGATCGTCTTCCAGTTGGTCAGCGTGCCGCCCAGCCAACGCGAATTCACGTAATACTGCGCCGACTTCTTCGCCGCCTCGGCGATGGCATCCTGCGCCTGACGCTTGGTGCCGACGAAAAGGATGCGTCCGCCTTTGGCGACGGTGTCGCTCACCGCCTGCAATGCGCGATGCAGCATCGGCACGGTCTGCGCGAGATCGACAATATGTATGTTGTTGCGGGTGCCGAAGATGAAATTGCCCATCTTCGGATTCCAGCGGTGTGCCTGGTGGCCGAAATGTACGCCAGCTTCCAATAGCTGACGCATAGAAAAGTCTGGTAGCGGCATAACATATTCTCCGGTTGTTCCGCCGCGGACGTGTGAGCTCGACCCGTTTTGGATTGAGCCACCGGACGGCCTGAGGCCACGGTCCGCGTGTGAGATGGGGGGCTTATAACGGCCAAAAGGCTCTGGCGCAACCTAAAGCTCCGGCCCGAAAGGTCCTTAAACTCGCGCGAAATCGCGGTTTTTGCCGCAGCCCCGCGGCCTTGTTCATTGGCTGCGAGCCTGAGACTATGGCGCCGCAGCAAGCGCTTGGGGCGGGCATGCACGGGCTGATTCAGGACATCACCTTTTCCATCGTCACCGCCTGGGTTCTCGGCGTCTGGGCCCAGTTCTTCCGCCAGCCGCCCATCCTCGCCTATATCGCCGGCGGCTTCCTTCTTGGCCCCTCCGGCCTGCATCTGGTGCGGTCGGAAGAATCAATCCACATTATTTCCGAGCTCGGCCTGATCCTCATGCTGTTCATGATCGGGCTGGAAATCGATCTGAAGAAAATCATCCGGGCGGGCAGCGTCATCATCGGCGCGTCGGTCGTGCAGATCGCTGCAACCTGCATTCTCGCCCTGGTCTTTTTCTGGCTGATCTTGCCGTCCGGCGGGGCGCGCTGGGATCCTCTCTATCTCGCCGTCGCGGTGGCGCTCTCCAGCACCGTGATCATCGTCAAGGTCCTATACGAGAAACGCGAGCTCGATACCCTGCCGGGTCGTATTACGCTCGGCGTGCTGGTGCTGCAGGACCTGTTCGCCATTCTCTTCCTCGCCGTGCAGCCCAATCTCGGAGACCTGCGCCTCGGCATTGTCTTGCTTTCGGTCGGGCGGGTGATTGCGCTGGTGGGCGCGGCCATGCTGGTCAGCCGGTTCGTGCTGCCGTGGATTTTTCATCGTATCGCGCGCTCGCCGGAACTGGTGCTGGTGGGCGCATTGGCCTGGTGCTTCCTGGTCGGGGAAGCGGGCCAGCGCCTGGATCTCTCGCGCGAGATGGGCGCGCTGGTCGCCGGCGTCGCCATCTCCACCTTCCCCTATGCTCTCGACGTTACCGCCAAGGTGACGACGCTGCGTGATTTCTTCATTACACTGTTCTTCGTCGCGCTCGGCATGACCATCCCCTTGCCGACCGCTTCGATCGTGGGCTTGGCGTTGCTGATCGTGGGCTTCCTTCTCGCCAGCCGGATCGTGACGGTGTTTTTTCCGCTCTATCTCATGCGGCAAGGACTGCGCGCGAGCCTTCTGCCCGCCATCAATTTGTCGCAGATGAGCGAGTTCTCGCTGGTGCTGATCCAGGTCGGCGTCGCCGCCGGTCAAACCAGCGCGCAGGGCGCCAGCGCGGCGTCGCTGGCCTTCGTCATCCTGGCGGTGCTCAGCACTTTCGCCATGATGCAGAGTGATGCGATCACGCGCGCGCTCATCGGCCCGCTCAAACGTCTCGGCTTCCGCGATCTCGACCACGCGGCGCATGAGGCGGATGGCGGCCACGCACAGCCGCGGCGGATCTTGCTGCTCGGATTCTTCCGCACCGCCAGCTCGTTCCTGAGCGAGTTGCATCGCAAAAATCCGGCGATGACCGAACAGGTCGGCGTCATCGACTTCAATCCGCAAGTTTACGAGACGCTCAGATCTAAGGGTGTGCAGGTCAGTTACGGAGACATCAGCAATCCCGATACGCTCGCGCATTCCGGCATTTCGCACGCCGAGATCGTGATCTCCACGGTGCCGGATTATCTGTTGAAAGGAATCAGCAACGAGAAGTTGGTGCGCAAAGTGCGGGCGCAAAACGCCAAGGCGAAGATTATTGCAGTCGCGGATCTCCTGGAGGATGTGCAGCGGCTCTACGCGGCTGGCGCCGATTACGTGCTCTGTTCCCGTCTGGTTGAGGCGCAGGAGCTTTTGGCGGTGATCAACGCGGCTGAGAAGAATTTACTGCCCGACCTGCGCGCTGCGCTCGACGCCCGTATCGACAAGCGGGAGGAGGTTCTGCCGTAAGATCTAGAGCGCCTCCACGCGCTCCACTCCCGGTACCGCCTTGATCGCGCCAGCGATCTGCGGCGAGACATTGAAGCGCCCGGGCAATTTCACCTCCACCTCAGTATCGCCATCCAGCATCAGCACCACGCTGACCTCTCCGTCGCCCTTGGCGTCAAGCCGCTTGGCGACATTCTCCAGCGGCACGCCATCGCGCAGGAAAACGCGGAGGCCCTTTTGCAGCTTGGCGGCGGCGTTTGCCAGCGGCTCCACTGACTGAATGCGCGCCCGCACTTCGTCACCCTGCAACTCGGCCGAAAGAAACAGCAGCACCGCAGTGCCGGGCTCCAACAAATCGCGATATTGCGCCAATCCCTCAGCGAACAGCACCGCCTCATAATGCCCAGTGGGATCCGACAGTCCTACGATGCCCATCTTGCTCCCGGAGCGGATGCGCCGCTCGGTGCGCGACACCACGGTAGCCGCCAGCCTGCCGGCGCTGCCGCCCGCCTTCACCGCGCGGGAAAATTCCGCCCAAGATTGCACGCGCATGCGCCTGAGGGTGGCGGCATAGTCGTCGAGCGGATGGCCGCTCAAGAAAAATCCGATCGCGTCGTATTCCCTTTGCAGGCGCTCGGCCGGCAGCCATGGCTCAACCGATGGAATGGCAAGCGTTTCGCGCGCGGTGCGGCCGCCGAACAATTCACTCTGGCCGTTAGCCGCCGCGTCATGCGCACGCTGGCCGGCGGCAAGCATGGCGTCGACTCCGGCGAAGGCGCGGGCGCGGTCGCGCTCCAACGCATCGAAGGCGCCGGCCGAGACGAGACTTTCCAACACGCGCTTGTTTACTGCGCGCGGATTGATGCGCGAGGCGACATCCGTGAGATCAGCGAACGGCCTTTCTGCACGCGCGGTGACAATGGACTCGACCGCTTGCGTTCCAACACCCTTCAGCGCGCCGAGCGCGTAATAGATCTTGTTGCCCTCGACCTCGAAGGTCAGCCCCGAGCGATTGATCGAAGGCGGCACAATTTCGATGCCGAGCCGCTTCGCCTCCTCGCGGAATTCGGCGAGCTTGTCGGTATTGCCCATGTCGAGCGTCATGGAAGCTGCGATGAACTCGACCGGGTAGTTGGCCTTCATATAAGCCGTCTGGTAAGCGACCAGTGCATACGCCGCCGCGTGGCTCTTGTTGAAACCATATTCCGCGAAGCGCTCGAGCAGATCGAAAATCGCATTGGCCTGCGCCCATTCGATACCCCGCAGGGTCGCGCCTTTGACAAAACCCGCGCGCTGCTCCTGCATCTCCTTGCGGATTTTCTTTCCCATGGCGCGTCTTAGCAGGTCGGCTTGTCCGAGCGTGTAGCCGGCGAGGATCTGCGCCGCCTGCATCACCTGTTCCTGATAGACGATGACGCCGAAGGTCTCGCGCAGGATCGGCTCGAGCTTGGGGTGAATATAATCCGGCTTCTCGAGCCCGTGCTTGCGGGTGCAATAGGTCGGGATATTCGCCATCGGGCCCGGCCGATAGAGCGCGACCAGCGCGATGATGTCTTCGAAACGGTCCGGCCGCATGTCGAGCAGCGCGCGCCGCATGCCCGCGCTTTCCAGCTGGAACACGCCAACCGCTTCCGCGCGTGCCAAGAGCCCGTATGTCTTGGGATCATTGAGCGGGATGCGGGAAAGATCGATTTCGATGCCGCGCGCCCGCACGAGTTTGGCGGCAGTGTCGAGCACGGTGAGTGTCTTTAGACCGAGGAAATCGAACTTCACCAGCCCCGCCTGCTCCACCCATTTCATATTGAACTGTGTGACCGGCATGTCGGATTTCGGATCGCGGTAGAGCGGCGAGAGCTCGCTCAGCGGCCGATCGCCGATGACGATGCCGGCGGCGTGGGTGGACGCGTGACGCGTGAGACCTTCCAGCTTTTTGGCAATATCGAACGCGCGCCGCACCACCGGGTCGGCATCGGCCGCAGCTTGCAGCTTCGGCTCATCGTCGATGGCGCGCGCCAGCGTCACGGGATTGGCGGGGTTCTGCGGCACCAACTTGCAGAGCTTATCGACCTGCCCATAGGCCATTTGCAGCACCCGGCCGACGTCGCGCAACACGCCGCGCGCCTGCAGGGTTCCGAAGGTGATAATCTGCGCCACCTGATCGCGGCCGTAGCGGCCCTGCACATAGCGGATCACCTCGTCGCGGCGATCCTGGCAGAAGTCGATGTCAAAATCCGGCATCGACACGCGCTCCGGATTGAGAAAGCGCTCGAACAGCAGACCGAACCGGATCGGATCGAGATCGGTGATCGATAACGCATAAGCGACGAGCGAGCCGGCGCCCGAGCCGCGGCCCGGCCCGACCGGAATGCCCTGCCCCTTCGCCCATTGGATGAAGTCGGCGACGATGAGGAAATAGCCGGGATATTTCATTCCCTCGATAACGCGCAGTTCGAAATCGAGCCGTTCGCGGTAATCTTGCAACGTGCGCTCAGGGGCCAGACCATAGGCGGCGATGCGCCGCTCAAGTCCCGCTTCTGCGCTGCTGCGCAACTCAGCGCCTTCGTCCACCGCAGCACCATCGGCACCGATCGAGAAGCGCGGCAGCATCGGCGCGTGGGTGTGCGGGCGGAACGAACAACGCTGCGCGATCTCCACTGTGGAGGCTAGCGCCTCGGGCAAATCAGCAAAGAGCGCGGCCATCTCGGCGCGGGTCTTGAACCGGTGCTCCGGCGTGAGCTGGCGCCGGTCGGTTTCCACCAGCAGGCGGCCCTCGGCGATGCAGATCAGCGCATCATGCGCTTCGTAATCCTCGCGTCTGGGGAAAAACGGTTCGTTGGCGGCGACGATCGGCAGATTCATCGAATAAGCGAGATCGAGCAGCCCGGGCTCCACCTGTTTCTCGGCGGCCGTGCCATGACGTTGCAATTCGACGTAAAGCCGGTCTCCGAACAGGCGCAGCAGCGTCTCGGCGCGCGAGCCGGCAAGCGCGCTTTGGCCGGCGGCGAGCGCAGTGTCGAGCGGACCATTCGGCCCGCCGGTGAGCGCGATCAAACCGTCGGTCTCGCCTTCGAGCCAGGCGAGCTTCACATGCGGCGCCTCGTTCGACTGAGTTTCCAGGAAAGCCCGCGAATTAAGCCGCATCAGGCTGCGGTAGCCGGCATCGCGGGCGGCGAGCACGACAATGCGTTGAGGTGCGAGCGCCGTATGACCGTTGCGCGCGTTCTGCTCCTGGTCGCCGAAATCGACGGCGAGCGCGCAGCCGATGATCGGCTGGATCCCGGCCCCTGCCAGCTTTTCGGAGAATTCCAGCGCGCCGAACATATTATCAGTGTCGGTTAGCGCGAGCGCCGGCTGATGATCGGCCTTGGCCAGATCCGCCAGTTTAGGAATGGTGAGCGCACCTTCCAGCAGCGAATAGTTCGAGTGTACGTGCAGGTGGACGAAGCCCGGTCCTGCCGCCGCTTTGTCATCACGATTCTTCATCCGGCCGATGGTGCGGAAGGCCTCCCTGCCTGTCTATCGCTTCGGGTGCGAAAGCCGGATTCATGCCGGTTTTCCCCAGGCGTCGGCGAATTTAGAAGTTGGTGAAAAGCTGGGCCCAGATGGCAATGGTCGCCAGAAAAAGGCTGATCGACGCCAGAGTTGCGGCTTCTTCCATCAATGCGCGAAACATAAATGCCTCCGTAATCAGAACGAAGGAAGAACATAGTTCGCCTTTTGTTCCGGAGTCAAGCCCTGCTGCAGGCACAGCGCTGAAGACGCGGATCATGGTACCGCGGCGTAGTTTCAACACGGAAGGGTGATTGGATTTCGGGTTACCTAGTTTTAATAAAGTCTCTGTTTACCTTTGTATCGTGAGTGAGGGCCGGCATGTCTGACTCCGAAGAATATTGGCGCAATGCCGCCGAAGCTCAGCGAATGGCTGAGAACTCATACAATCCGAAACATAAAGCTGCTTGGCTTCGCATCGCGGAGCAATGGCTCCGGCTGTTAAGGAATCCCACAAGGGCAGAGGCACCGCCAGCCGAGCAGGCATCGTGGGCTGATCCCAAGTCGCCCCATTAGACTCGCCTTACTTGGCGATTTTTGCCCGAGGTGCTTTGGGCTCCTGACTCGCGCGACTGATCACCAGCCGCGTCGCCTCCCGCCGGGGGCCATAAACAACCGAGATTGGCGATAATTCCCCGCGGCACGCAATATATTTGCACTTCCGGGACCCCGACGCCGCCGCTAATCTTGCACCATGGGCACAACTGCCCACGGGTATGAGGAAGCACGGCATTTCAACCAACGCCACCGGGGGCTCAAATGAACACCAGAAGTAGCTTTATCGCCGCATCGCTGCTGGTTTCCGCCCAGCTTTCGATCGCATCAGGGGCGCAGGCAGAAACCTTCTCCACCCTCATTCTCACGCCGCTCGTCACCGAGGGCTTGACCAACGACAACGCGGGCAATCTCTATACGCCAGGGCGTGGCGGCACACCGTGTCCGATCTGGCGCGTCAATATTGCAAATCCGACGCTGGTTGTGGTCGGCAACATCCCGGCACCGTGCTCACCTTCGGGTATTGCTTTCAATCGCGCAGGCAAGCTGTTCGTGAGCCAGGGCAACGATGTCTATAGCTTCGTCCCCAATTCGACCACGCCGCCGACCGCCAC
>JAXDOO010000017.1:0-4701 GCA_034668865.1 Alphaproteobacteria bacterium | reverse complement strand
GTCCATGCTGAGCTTGGTGCGGACCAAACCATCGCGCACAAACGAATCGTAAGTTCCCGACAGTTGCTCCGGATCAGCCTTCACGCGCTTGGAATAGATGGCGATGGCTTCTTCACGGTTCTTCGGATCGGCCAGCCAATCCACCGCGCGTTTCCAGCCGCGCAGATAGGCCACCAGAGTTGCTTCATTTTTCAGAGCCCAATCCCGGCGCGTGCCGCCCGATGACCCGGGCAGGTCGCGGAAGTGGTCGGCCAATCCAGTGAGCCGCGGAAAGCCTTGTGCGATAGCCGTCAGGCTCAAGGGAGGATTCAGAAATGTGCCTTGCGCGCGGCCTTCCTTCACCGCCAGGAAGCGTTTCTCCGCGCCTCCCAGGTTGGGGAGAATCTTGTAATCCTCCGGAGCAACGCCGTTTTGGGCGAATACCTTGCGGAACAGCACCCAGTAGCCTGTCGTCGGACGGTCGAGGGCGATCGTCTTGCCTTTGAGATCGCCGATCGAGCGGACATCAGGGCTGACGACGAAATCAAAAATCGGCCGGGAGATGGTCATAAAAATAAACACCGGCTTGCCGTCCTGTACGCCGCGGATGAAATGATCGGAGGCCTGGTGGGTGATGTCGTATTTGCCCTCGGCCAGGCCGGTGAGCAGCTTTCCTGAATCCACCTCGATGAGTATCTCGACTTCGGCGCCTTCCTGCCGGAAAAATCCCTTTTCCTGCGCCACGCGTAACGGCCAGGATGTGGCCGAATCGCTGATGACCCCGACACGGATTGGCTCGGCCCGGCTTTGCGCCGGCGCCAATGTGAGCCAGGCGAAAAGGAAGAGCAGAAGAAGTCTGCCAAGATTATGTACCGGCTGCATCGCTCAAGTCCTCCGCATCGTGAGGGACCCGAAGAATGACGGCTGTCATTCCCGGCGGCCAGAATGGGCCTGAACGATAACATTCCAGCATAACGGGCGGAAGCGCGCCCAAGCGTGGAGCGGCTTGGAGACCGTCTGCTGCCGGGTTTCTAAGCGCCGCTGATCTTGATCGAAGCCAGCATGCTTTCCCCGGCGGTTTGCGGACTGTTCTTTTTGGCTGCGAGAGCGGGTGCGACGGCAGTCCTCTTGACGACTGGCGTGCTGGGCTTTGTCACCACGGCTGGCGTTGCTTTTTGCGGAGCGGCTGGCGCCGCCGCCGGCTTCGATTTCGTTTTCGGCTTTTTAGTCTTGGCGCTTTCCTTCTTCGGGCGCTTTTTCTTTTTATCCGCGGCCGATTTCGATTTCAGCTCGCGCAATTCAGCTTTGAGCTTCTTAATCTGCTTCTTCAACGTTTGCTTACGCGTTTCAAGCTGCTTGCTGGCCATGTCGATCCCCCCTCTGGCTTTGACCATTCAAGCTAACATTTCTGCGACAAGGTGCTCAACTTTCCCGGTAATTCTCTTTGTTACAGTTTTGTGACAGCGCCAGCAGTGCTAGCGTCGGCGCGACACGTACGACCCTACCCGTAGCGCATCTGAAAGCGTGAGATGGACCCCTTTGTTTTTGCAGCCGTGCTTTTCGCGGCGCTCTGCCACGCCAGCTGGAACTCGCTTCTCAAGATCCGGCTTGATCCTTTTGCCGCCAACGCGCTGATCACGGTTGCCAGCGGGTTGATCGCCGCGGCGGCATTGCCTTTCGTCGGCGTTGCGCCAGTCGTCTCCTGGCCCTGGCTGATCGCGTCGATCATCTTGCATCTGGCCTATTATTACGGTCTCACCGAGGCCTACCGCACCGGCGATCTCAGCCAGGTCTATCCGATTGCGCGCGGGGCCGCCCCGCTGATGACGGCGGTGATTTCGACCACGGCGCTGGGGGAGCACATCGGCCTCTTTGCCTGGATTGGCATTATGAGTCTGGTCTCCGGCGTCTTCCTGCTATCAATCCGCGGCGGGCGCGATCTCACCCACATCGACCGCCGCGCCGTCGGCTTCGCATTTTTCACGGCTATGACGATCTGCGGCTATTCGCTGACGGACGGCATCGGAGCGCGCGTATCGGGCAACGCCCATGCCTACGCGGCGCTTCTTTTCCTCCTCGATGGCTCCTGCATGGCGGCCTTTGCGCTATGGCGGCGCGGGCAATCGATTCTCACCGAGGCGCGGATCTATTGGAAAACCGGTCTGTTCGGCGGCGCCTTGTCGGTGACGTCCTACTGGATAGTGATCTGGGCCATGACAGTGGCGCCCATCGCTATCGTAGCGGCTTTACGCGAAACCAGCGTGCTGTTCGCTGCCGTCATTTCCGTCGTCATCCTGAAGGAGCAGCTGCGGCCCGCGCGCGTGATCGCCGCGCTGATGATCGTGTTCGGATTGGCGCTGATCAGATTGCACTAGGGCCTATGATTTTCCCATGGCCATGTCGCGCGCCACGTCGAGGAAGGTGCGCACTACGGGAAGCCGCCGCCGCTCCTGCAAGCACGCCACATATTCGCCCACCGTGAGGTCGCTGTCGCTGACCTCGATGGCATGGAAACGCGCCTCGGTGCCGAATTCGCTATCGAACACCACGCCAACGCCGAAACCCGCGGCGACGGCTTCTCTCACCCCCTCGCGCGTCTGCACCTCGATCAGCGATCCGGAAACCACCCCGGCTTGCGCCAGCCGTGCCTCGAATACCTCACGGGTGATGGAGCCGCGTTCACGCACGACAATGTCCCGGCCGGCGAGTTCGGAAATGCGGATCTGCCGCCGACGGGCCCAGGCATGACCCTGCGGAACAAAGACGATGAGCCGGTCTTCGCGCAATTTCATCGAAAAGATGCGGGGATCCGACGTCATCTTCGCCATCACCACGATATCGGCGCTGTGCTCGGTAAGGTGATCAAGCACGGCCGCCGAGTTGTCGATCTTCAGCGTGAAGGTGAGCCCGGCATGCAGGCGCTTGAGCTCCGCCAGGATCGGCATGACGTGATAGGCGCTATCCGCGCTCACCCGCAGATGCCCGCGCGTTAAGGCGCGGCCGCCGGTCAGGAGCGCGCGGGCTTCCTCCTCCGCCGTAATCAGCCGGGTAGTGAGCGCGAAAAGCGATTGTCCCGTCGGTGTCATGCGCACGCCGCGTCCTCGGCGATCGAACAGATCCACGGCATAGCTCGCCTCAAGCGCACGCACCTGCGCCGACAGCGTCGGCTGGCTCAGCCCGGCGGTCCGCGCGGCCAAAGAAAAGCTCCCGGCATCGGCGACCAAATGAAATGCCCGCAATTGGGTCATGAGGCTCATATAGATATTATCTATATGAGGCATCCAAAATGCAAATGAGTTGATAGGTCCGGGGGGTGGTAATGTGATGGTCATCAGGCCGTCAGGAATGCCGCGCTATGCTCGAAAAAATCAGACACCCAGCCATGAGCGAAACCGGCGATCCTCTCCTTCTCACCCCTGGACCGCTGACGACTTCCCGGTCGGTCAAGCAGGCGATGATTCATGACTGGGGCTCGCGCGACGCGAGCTTTATCGAGATCAATCGCTCCGTGCTCTCCCGGCTCACTGCGTTGATCGATGGCGGCGAGGAATTCGTGACCGTGCCGATGCAAGGCTCGGGCACTTTCGCGGTGGAGGCCATGCTGACAACTTTGGTTCCGCGCGAGGGCAAGGTGCTTGTCGTGATCAACGGCGCCTATGGCCATCGGGCCAAGAAGATCTGCGACATCGCCGGCCGCGCCACCGAGGTCTATGAGACGCCGGAAGACACGCCGCCCGATCTCGCCGCCGTTGACGCTTTGCTCAAAAGCGACCCGGCGATCACCCACGTCTTCGCCGTCCATTGCGAGACCACCTCCGGCATCCTCAATCCGATTTCGGAATTGGCCGATCTGGTTCGCCGCCACGGCAAGTCGTTGCTCATCGACGCCATGAGCGCTTTCGGCGCGATTCCGCTCGACGCCACGCAAACGCCGTTCGACGCGGTGGCGGCGTCTTCCAACAAATGCATCGAAGGCGTGCCGGGCCTGGGTTTCGTAATCTGTCGCAAGACGGTGCTGGAGAAAGCCAAGGGCAACGCGACAACGCTGGTGCTCGACCTGCAGGATCAGTGGAGCAATTTCGTCAAGACCGGCCAATACCGCTTCACGCCACCGATCCATGTTATCGCCGCCTTCCATCAGGCTTTGGCGGAATTCGATGCCGAGGGTGGCGTCGCTGGGCGCGGCCGGCGTTACGCGGAGAATTGCAGGATTTTGATCGAAGGTATGCGGGCGCTGGGTTTCGAAACGCTGCTGCCCGATCACCTGCAGGCCCCGATCATCGTCACCTTCCGCATGCCGGTCGAGAAGAAATTCGTCTTCCAGGAATTCTATGACCGGCTGAAGGAGTGCGGCTATGTGATTTATCCCGGCAAGCTCACGGTCGCGGATTCGTTCCGCATCGGCTGCATCGGCCGGCTCTATCCCGATCACATGCGCGGCGCACTCGACGCGATCCGCGCCATCCTGGACGACATGGGAATCCGCTCCCTGAAAGCCAGCAGGGCGGCATAAGGAGAAGAAGTTGAACATCAACGCCGGCGCCAATATCACCGTCAACGGCCGCAGCTATCGCTTCCCGAAGGCGCCGACGGTCTGCGTCTGCATCGACGGCTCCGAGCCGGGCTATATCGAGCGGGCGGCGGCCAAGGGGCTGGCGCCGAATTTCGCCCGGCTGATGAAAGAGGGCTCCAACCTCTTGGCGCAATCGGTGATCCCGAGCT
>JAXDOO010000016.1:0-2986 GCA_034668865.1 Alphaproteobacteria bacterium | reverse complement strand
CACTGATAGATTGCCGGCACCATTCGCAACGCGACCAGAGAACGCAGTTTGGAGGGAGCACGTCCATGCCATCGATCGGCTTTTCCCGGACACTGGCCAGCACCGTGCTGGCGCTTGCCCTGTCGCTGGGTCTGCGGGCGGCGCAGGCGCAGGATCCGGCGGCGAACTATCCGAACAAGCCGATCCGTCTGATCGTCCCGTTCGCAGCCGGCGGGGGAAACGACATCTTTGCGCGGCTTATCAGCGCCAAGGCATCCGAGTTTCTGGGCCAGCAGTTCGTGATCGAGAATCGCGCAGCGGCCGGTGGCCGTCCAGCGGCCGAGTTCGTCGCCAATCAGCCGGCTGACGGCTATACCGTGTTCATTGCGGCAAGCGGTGTGATGTCGATCGCCTCAGCGATCTATCCGAAGCTCGCCTATCATCCGACCAAGAGCTTCATACCGCTGTCGATGATCGCGAGTTTTCCCTTGATCATGACCATTCCCATCACCAATCCGGCAAAGACGGTGGGCGAGCTCGTGACCTACGCCAAGTCCAATCCGGAAAAATCGAACTACGCCACCACCTCGCCGGCGTTCACGATCGCCTCGGAACTGCTGAAGCTGAAGACCGGCATGCCGGGCGTCGCCATTCCGTGGCGCAGCAGCAACGAGATGCTGTTGTGTGTCGCTAGCGAGAACTGTCTGTTCGCGATCGCCGACGGCCCGCCGGCCGTGCCCATGGTCAAGGGCGGCAAGGTGCGGGCGCTGGCAGTGACCGGCGCCGAGCGCTCGCCGGAACTGCCTGACGTGCCGAGCATGGCCGAGGCCGGATTCCCCGAGGTCAATACCAAGCTGTGGAGCGGCTTCTTCGTGCATGCGCAGACGCCGCCCGCCATCGCCAAGAAGCTCGAGACGGCGCTGCAACGCGCCATCCGCGACCCGGAAGTGTCGGGCAAGCTCAAGGGCATGGCGGTCAATCCCGGCGGCACGCCGTCCGACGAATTCCGGGCCATGATCGACGCCGACATCAAGACCTATGTTGAGGTGGTGAAGGCGGCGAATTTGAAGTTCGAGGAGTGAGGCAGCCCTTATTCAGTATGACGTCATGCGCGGGCTTGTCCCGCGCATCTCGTTTAGGGAGGCACCGTGCCCGCCTAAGCGAGATGGCCGGGACAAGCCCGGCCATGACGTAGAGGTTGCAGCAAGCGGCTGAGCGAGAATCCGCTCAGTCCTGCGGCTCGATCTTGATCAGCGCGGCGCCGTGGTTGTTGCCGACCCAGAACGTCGGCGGCGTCGTGTTGTTGTCCACGAACACGCGGCGCACGTTGGTCGAGTGCGGCAGCGGATATTCGGTGAACTTGCCGGTCTCGGTGTTCAGCCGAAGAATGCGGTCGGCATTCATGCCGCCGGTCCACAGATTGCCGTTCTTGTCGAGCGCGACGTCGTAGGGCGCGAAGAACTTGCCGGGCACTTCCCATTCCTTGAAGCGCTCGGTCGCGATGTCGAACATGCCGACGCGCTCGCCGCCGAATTCGGCAAACCAGATGCGGCCCTGGTCGTCGAGCCGCCCCCGGCGCGGGCGCGAGCGCTTGGTCGGCGTCGGATAGAGCGTCGACTGGCCGGTCTTCGCATCGATCTTGCCGATGTGCTCGCCGCCGAAATTGAGGAACCAGAGGCTGTTCTGCTTGTCGGTCACGACGGTGTAGGGCCCACCGGCGGTGTTCGCGAACGGTTCGAACAGCTCGGTGTTGCCGCTCGACACGTCCATCCGGTACATGCCGCGCCGCGCCGGGTCCTGCAGCCAGATCTTGTTGTCGACGGTCCAGTTCTGCACGCCCACCATCGCGGTTTGCGAATCCGCCTTCAGCATATGCGGCGGAATCTGGAACATCTTGAATTGCTCGGTCTTGACGTCGAACTTGGCCGTGCCGGCCTGGAACATCAGGCCGAGCCACAGATTGCCCTGCGGATCGACTTCGAGGTCGAGCGCTCCGGTCGGCCAGCCTTCGCGCTGCAGCGGCACCTGGTAGGCCTTGTGCTCGAGCGTCTTGGTATCGAAACGCCCCAGCATCTGGCCGCTGAAGTCGCTGTGCCAGACGGTGCCACTGGCGTCGGTGATGACGTCGTGCGGCTGGATCATCGCGTCGGGCAGATCGTACTCGGTGATGATCACCTTGGTGCCGTCGCCGCTGACGCGCGGCATGGTCTTGAGCTCGAACTTCTGCTCGCCGTTGCTGCGGTTGATGCTGGCGAAATATTCCGCGACCTTGTCGGCGTTCGGCACGAAACGATTGATGTCGCGGACCTCGGCGCGGACTTGCGGCTTCATGTGGAAGCTGTTGTTGGAGTAAGTCGCCATCCGTTTGATGGTTTCGTACATCTGCTCGGCATTGTGGGTCGAGGTCAGGATGCGCTCGACGGTGTGGCAGTTGGTGCAGCCGGTCAGCGCCCGTTTCTGGCTGTCGTCGCCAGGAACGCTGAGGATCCATTCCAGGTTGGTGAGTTGCGCCGCCAGGTTTTTGGTCTTGGCCAATTTCACGTCAATGCTGACCGGCTTGTCGGCCGCGAGCGTCACCGCCTTCGGCGCTTCAAGATCGTAGCCGGAGGCCCGGATGCTGAGCGCATAATCGCCGGCGCCGAGCTTGCTGGCGGGGAAGCTGAACTCGCCCTTGTCGTTGCTCACCACGCTGACGGTGACGATGCCCTTCTTGGCGCTGACGACGACGCCTTCCAGCGCGCCTTCATTGGGGGCGGAGACTTTGCCGGTGAGCGCCGCGGCAGAACTGCCTTGCGCCTGAACGGGAACGGGGGCACTGCCAAACATCACGGCACATGCGGCGGCGATCAGAGACCATATCCTCAGGCGCATCAAATCTCTCCCAAGACCAGTGAAAAGGCTTTTGTCAGCAGTCGTAGCGCTGCTCTTGTTGGTCAAGCATAGGCCTGCGCCGTAACCGTTGCAACGCCGCGCACGCGCGCTGTGTGGATCAACCCCGATACCGCTT
>JAXDOO010000015.1:0-3317 GCA_034668865.1 Alphaproteobacteria bacterium | reverse complement strand
GGGTGCTGGCCTTTCTCACGCGCGGCTCAGGCGCGGTCTTTTGGGCGACACTCGCCGCCTTCCTCGCAATTGCCGCGCTGCGTTTGGTCTATTGGATGCTGACGCATCCGGTGAATAATTTCTGGGTCAAAGGCGTGAAAATGAACCGCACAGGCGCCCGCTTCTTCGGCCTGAGCTCCGCGCCGCGCAGCGGCGGGCAAGAGCCAGAATGGACGGATCTATACGCGACCAATGGGAACGCTCGCATCTGATCCGCGCCGCCCTCGGCGTCGTGGGGCTGCTGTTGCTGACCGCCTCGCTGGTGATTTAGCCTAAAGGCCCTCCGTCATGCCGCATCGTCGGGATTGAGGCCGTGCCGGGCACAAAGATTGCGCACAATCCGCATGTCATTGCCGCCGGCAATGGCGCCGACCACCGACGACACGATCTGCCCATTGGAAATCTGCACCTGCACGAGATAAGGCTGCAGGCCGTTATAGGGCGGGTGCGCGCTTTTCGCGTTCACCGCCGCGCAATAACGCGCCTGGCCGTTGACAGGAGCATTGGCCGGAAGCGGCGCCCAGAGATATTTTGCCTTTTCGGGCTCGCGGATGTGCTCGAGCACGGAATCCGCAATCACTCTCTTCTCATCGGCGGTGAGTTCCCGCGCCGCGCTGGTGCTGACGCTGTGGGAGGCGCCCGATGCCGTACAGGCCGACAACACGAAGGCCGCGCCGGCAGCGGATAACAGGTTTTTTTTCATAACAACTTGCCCTTTTTTGGCCCGGCGAAATTGCTTCGCTTCTGTCACAATTGGAGGCTCATCACAACCGTGAAGCCTTGTGGGCTTGACTCGATGGTCTACGTCTTTGACGCTCGGCGTGCATGATGCCGGCAACGATTCGCAGCCTGGCTTTTTCCACCGCCGCTTTGCTTCTGGCCGCGGCAAACCTCCCCTGTCTAGCCCAGAACGCCGACGACATTGCTGTCATCCAGGCGCGCGCACTCGATCTGGTGAATCAATCGCGCGAAGAGCACGGCCTGCCGCCGCTCGCGCTTGAAGACAAGCTGAACACCGCGGCGCAGGCGCATGCGGACGACATGTTTAACCGTCACTACTACGGCCACGCCTCGCCGGAGGGACTTACGGCGGCCGACCGCTATGTGACGGCCGGCGGCAGCAGGTGGCGGCTGATCGCCGAGAACATCGCACAATGCTCCGGCTGCCGGCCGCCGGCGCGCGTCGGCGTGCTGCGGCGGCTGCACGCGAGCTGGCTGGAAAGTCCGGGTCATCGCAGGAACATCTTGCGCGAAGGCATTACTCATTTCGGATTCGGGATGGTGGTGGATGCGGAACGCCAGCTTTATGCGGTGCAGACCTTCGCCGGCCCGGGCCGGCCGCGCAGCTTGCAGCCGGAAGAAGCGCAAGCGCCGCTCTCGGCTGAGGAGCAGGCGCGGCAGGTGTTGCAGCAATTCAACCAGGCGCGCGAGCAATCGGGCGGCACGCCACTAGGATTCAGTCCCGCTCTTACCGATGCGGCGCAGACCATCCTGCCCAATGATGGGCTTGAGCAATTCGATCTCGCCAGCCGCAAGGATCTGCTCGACGTCTTGCCGCCCGCCGAACGCACGCGCTGGCGGTTGATTACGGTCTTCTCGGCCGATTGCGGCGCCTGCGGCACTGTCACCACCGCCGCAGACGTGCGCTTTTTCGCGCAGCAATGGCTGGATGATCCGAGCTACCGGCAGGCGGTGCTCGATAACTCCGTCACGCATGTGGGTTTCGCCATCGCCACCAACGGGGAGGGCATGAAGGTCGCGCTCGCCGTGCTGGCGCGGGAGAGGTGAGGAGTGAGGTCGCTCAGTCCTTGTCCTTGACCGTCGTAGAGGGACGATCAGTGCCGCGCGCGGTTTCCGTGTGCCACTCGCCTTTGGCATCCTCGAATTCGATCTCTTCCGTCTCGCCGGGTGTTTTCTGCTCTTCAGCTGCGATCTGTGCCGCCTTCAGCGCCGCGGCATGCGTGGGGAAGGTCTCGGAGAAAACGTCACCGACCTTGTAGGCCCAGCCGCCATCATGCTCGACGATTTCATAGGTGATATCAGACATGGCAATCCTCTTTGACCGGCTGTGGTTGCAGCGTGGCTAGTGTAACATTTCGGCAAAGCGAAGGTAGGCAATAGCAGCATGGATTAAAACCCCGCCGCTTGGCCCGTTTCATGCTTGCTCGGCGGCCGAAACATGCGCGCGGAGCACAAATCTACATCTGGAATCCGGTTGCCTTCACGATCGCCGTCCATTTCTTCGCTTCGTCCGCGAGCAGCGTCTTCAGTTCCGCCGGTGAGAGCGTCTTCGGCTCAAAGCCGATCTTCGCGATGTTTTGGGCCAGTTCCGGCGCCTTGAGGATTTCGCTGACGTCAGCGTTGAGCCTGCTGACGATGGCGGTCGGCAGATCGGCGCGGCCGAAAATACCGTAATAGGTCGTCGATACCACGCTCGGGTAGCCGCTTTCGGCCATGGTCGGAATCTCGAGCATGTCCGGAGCGCGTGTTGTTCCCGTATAGCCGATGATCCGCAGCTGACCCGCGCGGTGCAGCGGCAGCAGCGTCGAGGCGTTTCCGATATTCATCTGAATGCGCCCGCCCAACAGGTCGGGCACTGCCTGCGCGCCCCCCTTGTAAGGCACGTTGGTGATCTCAATTCCGGCCGCCGACTTGAACATCTCACCCACCAGCTGCGGCAGGGTCCCCTGGCCGAAGCCGAAGTTGAGCTTGCCAGGATTGGCTTTTGCGTAAGCGACAAATTCCTGCACAGTCTTTGCCGGCACGTCGTTTCCGATCACGATGACGTTCGAGGCCGCGCCCACGGTTGCGATCGGCACGAAATCCTTCAGCGCATCGTAACTAGGCGTCGTGCTGGCAACCGGAGCGATCAGGTGAGTGGGGCTGTTGGAGAACAACAGCGTATGGCCGTCCGGCTCGGCGCCGATCACGGCATTGACGCCGGTAGTGGTGCCGCCGCCCGGCCGGTTGTCGATGATGACCGGCTGTCCGAGACGCGCCGATAGCTGCGGCGCGATCAGCCGGGCGAGCACATCATTGGGCGACCCGGCCGTGTAGGGCAGGATCAGCTTGATCGGCTGGCTGGGATAAGATTGCGCATGCCCGGGCGCAGGCATCCCGCAGGCCAAGCAGACGGCGGCAATCGCAACCAGCAAACTCCGCATTGCGGTCATCAGTTCTCCTCCGCACAAGCGGCCGCGATTGTCTCGCTCGCCGGTCTCCCGAAAACACGATAGTGTAATCGCCAACTGTTGAAACGGGAAAGTGTTGCGATGATC
>JAXDOO010000014.1:0-6561 GCA_034668865.1 Alphaproteobacteria bacterium | reverse complement strand
GGCGCATCAGCTGGGATCCACCGCTGGTCGTCGCGTCAATTGTGCTCGGAGCGGCAATCGCCGCTGTCGCCCTGCCAACGGGACTGGCCGCGCGATCCCTGGAGAAGACTGTGTTGGGCGGCCTTCTTCTAACCTTGGCAATCTGCAGCCACCACTTCACCGCCATGGCTGCCGCGAGCATCCGGCTCGACCCGGGGGTAGCGGTTCCCGAAACTGCCCTTCCAACCGAGGTGCTCGCCCTGGGGGTCGCGCTCGCCTCCCTGACGATTCTGCTCCTGACGTTCGCCGGCCTTTGGGTCGATCTTCGCGACCGCCGCCGCGCAGAGCTCGAGGCGGATAGGATGCGCGGTCTCGCCAATGCCGCCGTCGAGGGACTGCTGGTGTGCGACGGCCCACAAATCGTCTCCATCAACAGCAGCTTCGGCAAGCTCACGGGTGTCGATCCCGATTCGGCCCCAGGTCAAACTATTGCAGATTTTCTCACCAATGACGCTGTCGCCATGGCATTGGAAGACGGCTCGAACCCGCCATTCGAGACAACGCTCCGGCGGAGCGACGGAACACTAATCCCCGTGGAGATCATCAAGCGGCCCATCAACTTCGCGGGTAAAATCCATTGCGCTATTGCGGTTCATGATTTGCGCAACCGGAAGCGCAGTGAAGCACGCATCCACTTTCTTGCACATCACGACACGCTCACGGGCCTGCCAAACCGGAACGCCTTTTCCGAGCGGCTGGACGAAAAGATTCGAGCCCATCAAGTCACCGGCAGGAAGCTGGCGGTCCTTTGCCTCGACCTCGACCGGTTCAAGGAGGTGAACGATCTCTTCGGCCATGCCGCGGGCGACGACCTGCTGCAAGCCTTCGCCGCCTGTGTCACGCAGATACTGAACCCGAATCAGGTGATGGCGCGCATCGGCGGTGACGAGTTCGCCATCGCCGCCCCCAACCTTAGTGACCCGGCTCAGGCGGGTAAGCTGGCCGAGGAAATACTGGAAGCAGTCGCTCGACAAAACGAGGGCGCGGTAGAAGCCCCACTCCTCTCCACCAGCATCGGCATCGCCGTCTTCCCCGACGACGGCGTCAGCCGCGCGGACCTGTTGAATCAGGCGGATACAGCATTGTACCGTGCAAAGGCGGAGGGAGGGGGCGTCTACCGGTTCTTCGAGGCGGCTATGGGCGCACAGGTGCGAGAGCGCCGGCTTCTGGACCACGACCTGCGGCACGCGATTTCGCGCAACGAGCTCAGCATCGTGTATCAGCCGCTGACCCAAATCCGGAGCGGCAAGGTGTTCGGGTTTGAAGCTCTCCTACGTTGGAGGCACCCCGAACGAGGCGATGTTTCGCCGGCGACCTTCATTCCGATCGCGGAGGAAACGGGGCTCATACTTCAGATCGGCGAATGGGTTTTGCACACTGCGTGTTTGGAAGCAGCGAGCTGGATGCAGCCCCTCAGCGTAGCCGTCAATGTCTCCGCGGCACAGCTTCACAATCACGGATTTGCTCAGCTCGTGCATGGGGTTCTGTTCGAGACCGGGCTGGCGCCTCACCGACTGGAGCTGGAAGTGACCGAGACGGCGCTCATCCGCAACCGGGACCTCGCACTTGCAACTCTGCGCCGCCTGAAGGCGCTCGGAGTGCGAATCGCGATGGACGACTTCGGCACGGGCTACTCATCGCTTTCCAACCTGCGGGCATTTCCATTCGACAAGATCAAGATCGACGGCTCGTTCATCCACGCTGTCGATGTAAGCCCAGAGGCAGCAACGATTGTTCGAGCGGTGCTCGGTCTTGGTCGCGGGCTGGGATTACCCGTTATCGCGGAAGGGGTAGAGACCTCCGGCGAGCTGAATTTCCTTGATGGCGAGCAATGCAGCGAAGCGCAGGGATATTTCCTGGGCCGGCCCGAACCGATCCACATCTACCGCCAGTTCACCCACAGGGCGGTCGGCGATCCGGCCACGGTCGCGGCAGATAATGCCGTTTCGAAGATGTCGCACAAGGCTGCGCGCCTTCGTATTGCCTAGCTGCTCCGGAGAGATTGGGGCAGTGCTCGGGACGGCGGCACATGAACTGCACGGCCGCGGAACTAAGGTTCACGTCGTCCAGTTAACTGGGCCTTAACGCCGCAGAGATCGTTTGGCATCGTGGGATGCACGCGGGCGTTCGGTTCCGAGAACGCGATTGAGGGCCGGCCGCGACGGCGGCGGATCATGACCGACGCGCAGTGAGTCCACTGCGGGATGTCAGCGGAACTGACGCTTAGCGGCCCATGCCGCGCGCCGTCCCACGGCGCGGCCCTCTAACCACTCTCCCACCTCTCAATCATGGCCGGCACTCCTGCCGGCTTGTGCAACGCAAGGCTTGGCGTAAGCTGTTGTTGCGGAGCGGTCGTGTCGCCCACGCACCTTGCTCCGCTGTTCCGATGGCACCCCCAACGGAACGGGCGGCGGAGTCCTCGAATCCTCCGTCGCCCTTTCCATTCCGGTAACGCTGAAGGGTATCGGCCGGAAACCCTTGCTCCGGTCGATACGTTGCTCCTTCGCCTCCTAGGCAGACGGCGGCACCTTCGTCCAACCCCCACGCGACCGCGGTCGCCTGCCGCGGTGCATTTGCGCCCGAATGCCGCGTGGGCGGCCTTTCGACCCCCTGCCGCTATTCCCCGGCTGCGGACTTGCCAGATTACTAACAAATGCGGTCATCGATGCCGCTCCAGGCTGACGAGTCGGGTCAAAATTATTTCTGCCCTATACCTCGCGCCAAAAACGGCCCGCTTCCCAAGAATCCCTTACCGCCTTAACTGGCCGTTTACCTTCAGGGGTAGTTTGGTGCTTTCGCAGGGTTTGCGTTAGCGCCACCATAGGAGCCCATGCTTATTTGTTGCAGGAGCCTTTCCTGCGTTATGTAACGTGAAATCAGAGATTCTGCGATTTGTGAGTAGCCTTCGGTCGGTGCAGGACCGCATGAATCTTCGCCAGCAGCTCGGGCTGGCGATGAGTCTTCTGACGTTTGTCATCGTAACAACGCTGGCGGTTGGAGCTTCTCGTGTAGGTGAGCGCGAGGCGCGGAAGGCGACCTCGGATGCTCTGACGGGCCTCGCTTCCACACTCGCCGATCGGCTCGACCGAAGCATGGCGGTGCGGATGAACATGCTGGAGATGCTGGCGAAAATTGAGCCACTGCAGACGGTCTGGACGGGCAGCCCTGTTGCAGTCAGGAACGTTCTCGACGACGCACTATCAGTGATCGCCGGGGCCAGCTGGCTTGGCTTCGCTGGAACAGATGGGATCGTAGTCGCAGGCTCCGGGGGTCGCCGCGAGGGGACGTCCGTTTCGGAGCAGCCTTGGTTTCAGCGCGGTCTCATCGTGCCGACTGTCGAGGGTGCGAATGCATCAAAGCTTTCGCTGACCGGTCTCTCCTCTGACGGGAAACCCTACACCGTAGTTGATATTGCCGTGCCGATTGCGGGCCGATCAGGCGGCCCGGCCGGCGTGCTGGCACTGTCGTTAAATTGGTTGTGGGCTGCCAATCTACGCCAGGAAATGCTGAATCGCAGCACCGAGCCTCAGACAAAGCAGCTGTGGATCTTGTCGAGAGAGGGCCGTGTTCTTGTTGGGCCCAATCCCGGCGCGATACCATATCCCGACCCGATGCTTTCCCGGATGGCAGCCGCAAGGAGCGGATCCTTTAGGGACCAAGCGAAGGACGACAGGATTCTGACTGGCTTCGCTACACTCGACGATCATCCCAATCTCGGGTGGATCATTGTAGCACGTGAGGAAGAGGCAATCGCTTTCGCTCCCGCCCGAAGAGTGGTCTGGGTCATAATAATTCTGGGCGCACTCACGGGCGCTTTAGGGGTTTTCGGATCCATCCTGATCGCGGACCGCGTCTCACGTCCAATTACGTCGCTAACGAGCAAGGCCGATCTCCTTGAGAGAGATTCTATCGACACTCTACCTAGAGAGGGCGGCTCTGTTGAGGTCATGAGGCTGTCGAGCGCCCTTCGCTCACTTGTTCTGCGGATTGGTTCAGCAGAAAGACGCACAGCCGACGCGGAAACGCGCGCCTCGGATGTGGCGCGACGGTTCACCGATGATATCGCAATGCTTCGGACCCTCGCCGATACGGACGCTCTGACCGGGTTGTTTAATCGCCGCAGCTTCCTCGACCTCGCGACCAAAGCGATGAAAAGCTATCGGGAAGATGGACCGCATTTCGGAATTCTGATGATCGACATTGATCACTTTAAATCAGTGAACGACAAGCTCGGTCATAGCGCCGGCGACAGCGTCATTCAATGGGCTGCGTCCAAAATAAATGCAGCGATACGCCATTGCGACAAGGCCGCGCGCTTCGGGGGTGAAGAATTCATCGTCCTAGTGTCTGATATTGCACTCTGCCCAGTCGCAGAACTAGCCGCACACATTCGCCGTGCAGTCGCTGCCGAGCCGGCTGGTGGTGCAGGTAAGGACCTCTACATTACCGTGAGCATCGGCGGGGCGGTCGTTGACGAGACAGACCGAGACATTGAAGATCTGGTCGAGCGGGCCGATTTGGCGCTCTATTCAGCCAAGAAACTGGGACGTAACGCCGTTGTTATGGCCCCAGACAGAAAGACCGTTCCGGTCCGATACGTCGCGTGAATTGCCCCGATCACCGCTGGGTGCAGCTCTGCCGTTCTATGCTTGTTGCAGGTCTAGGCCATGAACTCATAAACGGGGTTCCGCTTTGGCGCGAACAGTGGCTCAAGCTCCTGGGAGGAGCTTGGATGAGCACACGCCTTTATGAGCTGACCGATTTCGAGTGGTCGATCATCGAGCCGCTGCTGTCGAACAACCCGCGCGGTGAGTGCGTCGGGAATGATCTCCGCGAGATTTCAGGGCGCATAGTCATCATCCATGTATTCACGACCCGCTCTGACCCTGCGGGTATTTCGTTTTGGCGCTCTTAACGAAACAACTTTGCCTTTTGTGGAGTTGCAAGGCCCGGAGCTGGCTCTCGCTGCCCGACCACGCTCAATGCTGTGTTCGGCCAAGCCCTTAGCCGGCACAATCCGTCGGCGGCTCTGCAGCACGGCTTCTTCGATCACGTCAGGTGCTTTTTCCACGCTGGAAGGCTGTCGCGAGTTCCGCCACGACAAAGTCCAGGTCAATTGGCACCTCTGACCGCGCCGCAGTCGATACGATGACCTGAATTGCGTGCTGGGATACCGAACGCCTGAGCGTGAGGGGACGGGCCACTGCCCACGTATGCCTCCCTCTGAAACCCGTCGTCTGATGGACGTCCCCCCTAGCCAGCCGCGCGAATTCCGGCACACGCAACAACAACAATTATCCGTGCAGCTTGAAACGGGCCTAATCCCTGCAGTTCACAGGGGACTAATTTCCGCCGCTGAGGCCTCGGAAGAAATCCGCTGGAACGGTCTCCGGCGGCAACGCCCGTTTCAGCGTGCTTCCCGTGCGATCCTGAGTGGCTCGCGACCGATTGGTCCCCGCAGTGGGGAATTGTCAACGTGGCCAACCGTTCCGACACCAGTGAACCGTAGTCCAGCATGCGGCTGTTGCTGCCACACGCAAGCCACAGGCATCGTCAGATCGGCGGAGACAATGCAAAGCCGAAAATCGCGTGGCAGGATCACAGGCCGTGCAAGCGCGATGCGCGCACCGCCGGTGCTCAGGTCCTGGACGATGCAGTCCAGCGCAACGCGGTCGTTCAGTAGGACCTTTCCCTCCTTCCAAACGTGTTGGCGAAGTTCAGCCCGGCGGTCGAATCTCATGAGGGCGTCCTGTCGAAATCGACGCATTGTCGGGCAAATTTGTAAACTGTCCCCTCATAGCCGTTCGACATGACCCGGTTAGAGGCACAGCGGGCGGCCAGCCCCGCTCGCTGGCTAATCCATCGAGCTGCGGAGCAGCCTGCATCGTGACGGTCCGCACGGCAGATTGGGAAGACCGAACGCTCACCACGGGCAAGCCTGAGACAAACAGGAGGCATTTAGCCGCGCACCGGGACCTCTAGGGGCGCTCGTGCTCGATCCCCTCTGCAGGTGGTGGCTTCGGGCCGCACCTCGATATCTCTGTCACGGAACCTGGTCGGGAGAGTACCGCCACAAATGCGGTAGCCAGGCGCTTGGGATCCAGATCTGCCACTGAGGAATCACAAAGCGCCAAATCGCGCAGCTCGATAGCTTCCGCTAACGTCATCACGGCCCCCCGGGACAAAGTAAACGAATCTCTGCTGATGGAAGTTACCGCCCGGTTAACGGGGCAGGATGCCGGCTGACTGATGGAGAAGGAAGCCGCCCTGGCCGAGGCTGACCGAGCGGCAATAACAATGGCGCCGACCGAGAAACCCGCCGGCGTAAGCTGCCGTTGCGAAGCGACCCGGGGCCCGTCCGCAGCTCAATGGACACCCAACCAGCGGGCGACGGAGACCCCTCAGTGCTCTCTCTCCGTCGCCCACTCAATTGCGAGTATGGGCCTAAGCTGATGCCCAGAGCAGTGCTGCGGATCCTTCAAATTGCCTCCGCATCGGGCGGCGAGTTCTGGCCCTGCAGCC
>JAXDOO010000013.1:0-14337 GCA_034668865.1 Alphaproteobacteria bacterium | reverse complement strand
ACCCCGTCGTAGAAGCCCGGCAGGGTCACCCGACCATTGTCATCATGCAGTGCGGCAAGAATTTTCGACAGCACACGCAGCGGATTTTGTGCCGCGCCGCCAAACAGACCGGAATGCAGGTCGCGGTCGGCGCAGGTGAGTTTCACCTCCTCATACACCAGCCCGCGTAGCGAGGTGGTCACCATCGGGGTTTGCGGATCCCACATGCTTGTGTCGCAGACCAGCGCGACATCCTGCTTCAGCTCTTGCGCATTGTCCTTGACGAAGCCAAACAGATGCGCCGAGCCGCACTCCTCTTCACCCTCGATCATCGCGGTAATAGGCAGCGGCAGCTTGCCAGTGACCACCTTGAAGGCGCGGCACGCCTCAATGAAGGTCATCGCCTGCCCTTTGTCGTCGCAAGCGCCTCGCGCGACGATAATTTTCCGTCCGTCCGGCAGCGTTGCGATGCGCGGCTCGAATGGCGGCGTTTCCCACAGCTCGAGCGGGTCGACCGGCTGGACGTCATAGTGGCCGTAGAACAGCACCCGGGGACCGTTTCCATTACCCTGCCCCTGCGGCGTCTTGCCCAGCACGATCGGATGGCCGTCGGTCGCGCGGATGCTGGTTTGCAGACCGATACTCGACAGGTTTTCCGCCACGTATTCTGCCGCAATGCGGCAGTGGTCTTTGAAGGCGGGGTCGGTGGATACCGACGGGATGCGCAAGAATTCGAACAAACGCTCAATGCTTTGGTCGAGGTCGCGGTCGATCCGGTCGAGTACCGCATCCAGCGAGGTCATCAGGCTGCTCCAATCATCCCTGCAGGTTTTTGATCCGTTTCGGCAAACTAGCAATCGCCTACTCGGCTGAAAAGCGTCACGGCAGGCGCGCAGGGGCCAAAAAGCGCGCTGTCTTCGTCGCGCAACAGTGATTAATTATTTTTTGCGCGTTGCTTTGATGCGCTTGTCTTCCGGCGCGGTTTGCGTCCAGTATCATTGCAACCTACCGCAGTGTGGGACGGGGGCGAGGGGAATGGACGAACTTGTCGAACGCTTGGTCGCCAATGTTGGCGTCTCTCGCACCGCAGCCGAACAATCAATTGGCATCATCCTCGACTTCCTGAAAACGGAGGGCCCGCCTGACAAAGTGCAGGCGCTCCTGGACAAACTTCCCGGCTCTGAAGTGTATCTGCAATCGGCGAATGCCGCCGGCGATGGCGGCATGTTCATGAGCGGCATCATGGGTGCCGGTACGCGCATGATGTCCGCAGGTCTCACCATGGATCAGGTGCAAGCCGTCACGCGTGAGACCATTGCTTATGTGCGCGAAAAAGCCGGCGAAGACGCCATCGGTGAGATCGTGGGCGCAATCCCTGGTCTCGGTCAATTCATTTAGCAGCTTCAGTTTAGGCGAATTGAGTCAAGTCTTATGGCCTCCTACCCGATCACTGACATCGACGGAATTGAAGCTGACATGGCCTTACGGCTGAAGTCAGTGGGCATCAGGACCACGGCACGGCTGCTGGAGGCGGCGCGCAACCCGAGGGGCCGTAAGCTACTGGCGGAATTGACCGGATTCGACGAGAAAAAAATCCTTTGTTGGGCTAATTTGGCTGACAAGATGCGGGTCAAGGGCGTCGGCGAGGAATATGCCGAACTGCTGCATGCCGCCGGCGTCGATACGGTCAAGGACCTGAAATACCGCAACCCCGCCAATCTGGCCAAGGCGATGGCGGCGGCCAATGCCAAGCGCAAGTTGGTACGCGTACTGCCGTCGGAAAAGGCTGTGGTACGCTGGATCGAGCACGCCAAGAAGCTTCCGCTGAAGATCACCTATTGACGCGGCGCCGCCGCTTGGGTGTGCTTGACACTGCGCGAAGGACCGCGCAAAGCGAATCCATGACAGTCGCTGACCGCATCAGGCCGAGAAGCGCCGTGAGCGATGCCCCACCCTCATTCCTGTCGGCGCTGCTGGCGCAAGGCCGGCCGCTCATCATGGCCGTGCTCAATGTCACACCGGATTCCTTTTCCGATGGCGGACGCTTCCTTGACCCCGCCAAGGCCCTCGAGCAGGCAGAAAGGATGACCGCCGAGGGCGCCGACGTCATCGATGTCGGAGCGGAATCGACCCGCCCCTATGGCGGCGCGGTGCCGGTCTCGGCCGAGGACGAACTGGCCAGGCTCGCGCCGATCTTCGGTAAGGTCGTTGGCCTCGGCGTGCCGGTGTCGATCGACACCCTCAAGCCAGAAGTCGCGGCCTGGGCACTAGATCGTGGCGCCGCGATGATCAATGACGTCTGGGGTTTGCAACGCGATGCCGGACTCGCGACGCTGGCCGCCGAACGGCAAGTGCCCGTAGTCATCATGCATAACCGCGACAAGGCCGATCCCGCCATCGACATACTTGCCGATATCGACGCCTTCTTTCGCCGCTCGCTCGCCATCGCCGAGCGCGCCGGCATCGCGCGCGAGCAAATCGTGCTCGATCCCGGTATCGGCTTCGGCAAGACCCCGCAGCAAAGCATGGCAGCCATCGCCCAGCTCGCGCGCTTCAAATGCTTCGGGCTGCCGCTGCTGGTCGGCGCGTCGCGCAAGCGCTTCATTACTGCGGTGAGCCCGTCAGAACCCGACCGGCGCCTCGGCGGATCGCTCGCCGCGCATCTCCTGGCGGTAGAAAACGGCGCGGCGATCGTGCGGGTGCATGACGTGGCGGAAACCGCTCAAGCGCTACGTGTGGCAGCCGCGATCCGGGGGCTGCCGTGAACGATAGTGTTTTCGTGAACGGGCTGGTGCTGCACGCTTACCACGGCGTGATGCCGCACGAGGGCGAGGTCGGTCAGCCGTTCATCATTGATCTCGTGCTGGATATCGATCTCGCCGACGCGGCAAAATCCGACAAGCTCGTCGATACGGTTTCCTACGACGCGGTGGTGAACGTCGTGGATCGCACTTTTACCGCTAAGGGCTACAGGCTGGTCGAAGCCGCCGCCGGTGCGGTAGCCGACGCTGTGCTGCAAAATTTTTCGCGTGTCCGGGCTGTGCGCATCACCGTTCGTAAGCCGCATGCCCCCGTTGCCGCTGTCTTTACCGACCTGGGCGTTACATTGGAACGGACACGCCGTGGCTGAAGCGCTGATCGCGCTCGGCGGGAATATCGGCGACGCCCGCGCAACGCTTCAGAAGGCGATCGAGCTGTTCTGCGATGACAGAGACGTGCGCCTGCTCGCCCGCTCGCATGACTATCGTACGCCTCCCTGGGGCGATGAAAACCAGGCGCCTTTCATCAATCTTTGCATTGCGGTGGAAACTCGCCTGGCACCGCAGGACCTGCTCGCGCGCGCGCAGCAGGTTGAGCGCACGCTCGGGCGCGTTCGGGCTAAAGACCGCCGCTGGGGACCGCGCACCGCCGACCTAGACATTCTTGCCTATGATGATGTCTCGCTCGATGAGCCAAACTTGACACTGCCGCATCCGCACCTGTTTGAGCGCGCCTTTGTGTTGGTGCCGCTGGCTGAGATCGCTGCCGACAAGGTTATCGGCGGTATCCGGGTGCGCGATGCTTTGGCGCAGGCCGATACCGCAGGCGTTGAACGGCTGGAGCCGTGAGATGGCGCTGACCATCCTGCTCAGCGGGTTCGGACCGTTTCCGGGCGCGTCATACAATCCGACCGGCGCCCTGGTGCAAGGGCTCGCGCGCTTGCGGCGGCCTGCCCTCGCGGACGTGCGGCTTGTGCCGCACGTTTTTCAAACGAGCTATCGCGCCGTGGATCGCGATCTGCCGCGGCTGCTGACAGAGGTGCAGCCGGACGCCGTGCTCATGTTCGGGGTTTCCGCTGAGGCGAGATGCCTGCAGGTGGAGACGCGGGCGCGCAATGCCATGTCCGCTTTTCGCGATGCCGACGGACACCAGTCGTTGTCCACCGGCATTGTCCCGGGCGGGCCCCGCGCGCTTTTATTTGGCGTGCCGGCGGCGCGGCTGGCGCTAGCCGCCCGCAGGGCGCGTATTCAGGCCGCGATTTCGCGGGATGCCGGACGCTATCTCTGCAACTATCTCTCCTGGCGGGCGATCGAGGCGACGGCCCGGCCGGCAGGGCCATGCTTTGCGGCTTTCATCCATGTGCCCGAGTCCCGGCAGGCGGTCGTCCGCCGCAAGGCCCTGGGAGCAAGATCGTGGCGGATGCGAGATCTGTTGCGCGGCGGGGAAGCCATCCTGCTCGCCGCCGCTGCGGAGACGCGCAGGCGCAAGCACATGAAAGAAAGGTAATCTCCGCGGCAGCGGCCGGCCACAGTTCGGACCGAAACGATCTGTCTGATTAATCCTATGCCCGCCACCCTCCCTCCCCGGCTTCCGTCCCGAAAACCCTTCATGCTTTTTCTCATCGCGCTTTTCCTTTTGCCGGTGGCTGCGCGCGCCGCAGTCTTCGTCTTCAGTGACCATCCGCGCAGCTTCCGCGATGCAGACTGGTCAAGCATCGGCAGCCTGCCGCCCGCGAGCCAGCATCCGGCGGCGCGCGTACTTGTGCTCTCGGGCCGCACCGGCGGCTGGAAGGGCGTGCTCGCGGTGCATAGCTGGATCGTCGTCAAGCGGGAGAATGCAACCCGCTGGACCCGGTTCGACGTGGTCGGCTGGGGCAATCCGGTGCGTGTCAACGGCTGGGCGCCGGATGGACGCTGGTTCGGTTCCCAGCCCATCGTGGTAGCGGACGTTCAGGGCAAGGAAGCCGAATGGCTGATCCCAAAAATCGAAGCCGCGGTGAAAGAGTATCGCTTCGCCAATGCGGGCGATTATCGCGTCTGGCCGGGCCCGAACAGCAACACCTTTACGGCGACGATAATGCGCGCGGTGCCGGAGCTCGCCACCGCATTGCCCTCCAACGCCATCGGCCGCGACTTCCGCACCGGCCCTTACCTCGGCACGACCGACAGCGGCACCGGCTTGGAGCTCAATCTTTGGGGGCTCCTGGGCTTCAAGATCGGCTGGGTGGAGGGCGTCGAGATCAACTTTCTCGGACTCGTCGCGGGCGCCGATCTTCGGCATCCGGCCCTCAAGCTGCCAGGCTACGGCCGCCTCGGAGTGGACGCCTTGTTGCCCGTGCGTGCCGAATGATCATGACGGCTTAGGCCGTGAACTCATAAAACTGCTGGGCGGACAGCTTGCCAGAGTCCGCTTTGCCCCGATAGCCGACGGATTGCTGCGCAGCGAAACGACGCTAAGGGCCAGAAGCGGACGTTATGACCAACACACGGTGCTGATCGACAGCGCGGCTAGAGTTGGGCCTGATTGGCCATTACTGCTTTTTCGTTCCACTCCAAGCCAACGCCAGGCACGTCAGGAATATGCAGCAGGCTGTCCTTTATTTCGTATGGCTTCTGTAAGATCGGATCGGCCCAATCCTGCCATTCAAGCCAGTGCGCGGTTTCTGTGACACGCATCACGTGAGCGGCGACTTCCGGATAAAGATGGGTGGACATTGGTACGCCCGCTGTTCCAGCAATTGCTGCTGCTCTCAGCCAGCCTGTGACCCCGCCGATGCGCATGAAATCCGGCATGACATAGTCGCACGCCTTGTTTTGCAGCGCCTTGTGGAGGTCACGAGGGCCATAGAAATTTTCGCCGATTTGGATTGGAGTCTTCAGCTCGGCGGCAAGCTGCGTGTAGCCGTCGAGATTGTCGTAAACGATCGGCTCTTCGATCCACGCCAGACCAAGATCATCAATCATGTGGCACCGATGCAACGCCTCCCCAAGGTGCAGGCCTTGGTTGAAATCAACCATCAAATGCATGTCTTCACCGACAGCATCCCGGACAGCCTTTATTGTTGCTAGATCGTCACGGATACGCTCGCGGCCGAGCCGCAGCTTGAGCCCGGTGAAATCTCCTTCGTCGCGCAACTCAATCGCTTCCGCGGCCACTGCCTCTGGCTTCTTAAGCCAGAGGCCATTGCTGTTGTACGATTTTACCGGGCCGACAGAGCCACCCAAAAGAACGCAAAGCGGCATACCCGCCGCCTTGGCCAGAGCATCCCAAGCCGCCATGTCTAATCCAGAGACGGCAATCATGGACATGCCCTCGTAGCCAACAAAGTGGAGGGACTTGCGCGCAGCATCGTACAACTCGAACGGCGTTATCCGCCGGCCCTTGAGAATTTCACCGAAATCATGGAGTGCCGGGATCAGATACCTCATGGATTTCACGATATAGGGTTCGAGGTAGCTCCGGCCGACAACGCCCTCATTGGTGTAGATGTCGATGAGAATGAGAGGCCAATCGGTGATGGTAGCGATGCGTGCAACAACCGGTCGTTCCAGCTTGAGCACCACCGGCCGCGCTTTGATGCTTTTGAACGTTAATGATTCAAATCGCATTCCATGCACCTCTCGCTGCCTATAGAACCAATTCGACAAGGTCGGATCAATCTCTAAGATAATCGGCAGGATTTGGATCACGATCCAGCGCTTGAATTGGAGTGCAATGTCCGAAAAGGGTCATTCGCGACCGGGTCGAATCGGCAGCAAGTCTGCCCATGTCCGTTATTGCGCCGAAAGCGGAAGTAAATTCAGACACCGCCACGGACCATTACGAGTTGATGGCGCTGCCCGAGACGTGATTCAAGCTGCGAAACCGGAGCCTCGAATCATGCGCTACGAACTCCGCGACTATGAATGGACCGCCATCAAACCGATGCTACCCAACAAGCCGCGCGGCGTTCGGCGGGTAAATGACCGTCGCGTACTCAATGGATCGAACGGTCTTCAACAAGATCAAGCAATGTCGGCGTCGCGACCCGATACGACAAACTCGCAGCCAATTATCTGGCGTTCGTCAAACTCGCATCAATCCGGATTTGGCTACGCGCTAATGAGTCCACGCCCTAAGTTATCTCTCCGAGAATCTCTCCCACCTTGTCCAGCAGCACTTCGCGGCCATATGGCTTGCGGATGAGCGGAAATTCGCTGGTCGCGGCACTAGCTGCGGCTTCCGCATATCCGGTCGCTAGCAGGATAAACATGGCCGGAAATTCGCCGCGTACAATACGGGCAAGATCCGCGCCATTCATACCGCCCGGCATCATGATGTCGGAAAAGACCAGGTCGATCGGCTCCCCATTACGCAAAACCTTGAGCGCCTCAGCCGCGTTGCCGGCGGTCTTTACCTTATAGCCCGCGTCCTCCAGCAGGCCGAGCGCAAGCTCGGCGACACCCACATCGTCTTCCACCAGCAACACGGTTGCGCTGCCTGCCTCGCGCGGGCGAGTGGTGGGTTGATTCTGCGCTGGTAGATTCGCGGTATCCACCGCCTCGGGCAAGTACAGGCTAACTTTGGTACCCTTGCCAGGAGCGCTGTCCAGAGTGAGCGCGCCGCCGGACTGCTTGGCAAAGCCATAAGCCTGGCTCAAGCCGAGGCCGCTGCCACGTCCGATATCCTTGGTGGTGAAGAAAGGCTCAAAGGCGCGGGCCTGGACGTCTTCCGACATGCCGATACCCGTATCGGTCACATCGATAACCACGTAGGAGCTCCCCGTTCCCCTGATCTCAGCGCCATGTTTCCGCGCACGAATGGTCAGCGTGCCGCCGTCGGGCATAGCGTCGCGTGCATTGAGACCGATGTTCAAAAGCGCAAGCTCGAGCTGGGCGACGTCAACTTCCACGGGGGGCATATTCGTGGGCAGGTCGGAGATAATACGCAGGTTTCCGCGGATGGAATGCGACAGCAGTTCGATGAAGCTGTTGAGCTGTTGCGTGATGTCGACGGTCTCCGGCTTCAGCGGTTGCCGCCGCGAAAAGGCAAGCAATTGCTTGGTCAACCGCTCCCCGCGCAGCGCGGCATTACGCATATTGCCGATGAGACGCTGCAGTTTCTCGTTGCCCTGGATGTGGCGATCCGCCAAGTCCGCACCGCTGACGATCACCGTCAAAATATTGTTGAAGTCGTGCGCGACGCCGCCGGTGAGTTGACCGATCGCTTCCATCTTCTGCGCCTGGAAGAGTTGCTCGCGTGCATCGTCGAGCTTTTGCTGAGATGCGCGCTGCTCGGTCAGGTCGCGGGTGACTTTTGCGAACCCGATGAGTTCACCCTTGTCGTCACGGACAGCGTCGATGACAACCCCAGCCCAGAAGCGGGTGCCGTCTTTGCGCACGCGCCAGCCATCGGAAGCAACCTTCCCTTTGCTCCTGGCGATGGAAAGCAGCTTCTGCGGCAAGCCGGCGGCACGGTCCTCCTCGGTATAAAAGCGCGAGAAGTGCTGGCCGAGGATTTCGTTAGCGGCATAACCCTTCAGGGTCTCCGCGCCGCGGTTCCAGGTGGTAATGCGGCCTTCAGGATCAAGCATGAAGATCGCGTAATCGATCACGCCGTTCACTAGCAAACGAAACTGCCGTTCGCTTTGCTTCAGCGCTTCCTGCGCGGCGCGACGCTCGCTCAAATCGCGCGTGATCTTGGCGAAGCCGATAACTTGGCCGTCCGGAGCTCGCACGACATCCAGTACGGCCGAGGCCCAGAAGCGGGAGCCGTCCTTGCGCACACGCCAAGCTTCGTCCTCGAAGCGGCCGACGCTTTGAGCCGTCTGCAAGGCGCGCGCAGGCTTTCCTGCGGCGCGATCCTCGGGCGTGAAGAACATTGAAAAATTTTTGCCGATGATCTCGTCGGCGGTATAGCCCTTGATGCGCCGGGCGCCAGAATTCCAGCTAATGATGGTGCCGTCGAGGTCGAGCAAATAGAGCGCATAGTCGGTCACCGCTTCGACCAGAAGCTGGAGCCGTTGTGCATCGTCTATTTGTTCGAGAACCGGCCTCTTCATGCCGACAGAATGTCCCCTACCATTCCCCTGGTCTCAACTGGCCGGATAACTTGGGGCAAAGGTCAGAGGTTCCTCCAAAATGGCTGTTAAGGTTGCTATTTCTCCACACCGGCGGCCCATTAGCCGGCATAGGCCAAGGGGCAATCCAGATCTGCCGAGATCCACCGACCGAATGAGCTGGCTCGCGGCCAAGCAACAGGTCAGTGCGGGGGGTTCGGTCCGCGGCGCGCAGACCAACTTTTCCCACTGGATCGCAACGATCATATTCACGTGATCGGATGATAAGCAAACCCCCAAAGACCGACCGCTCCTTATCGCTTCGCGCAGGCACTATTCTTGATTACGACGCTGCAGGGCCGAGATGATAGCGGGCCTCGGTTTTAGCCCTTATTTCCTCAGCACTCACGCGCGGGGCTAACTCTACAAGGGTCATTCCGCCGGCGCCTTTTTTGTCGATGGTGAAAACCCCAAGATCGGTAATCACCATGTCCACGACCGCTGCGCCGGTGAGCGGCAAAGTGCAGCGCTTGAGGAGCTTGGGCTCGTCCTTGGCGGAATGCTCCATCACCACAACCACCTTCTTCACCCCAGCCACCAGGTCCATGGCTCCGCCCATGCCCTTTACCATCTTGCCCGGGATCATCCAGTTGGCGAGATCGCCGTTCTCCGCCACCTGCATTGCGCCGAGGATGGACAAGTCGATATGTCCGCCGCGGATCATGCCGAAGCTGTCGGCGCTGGAGAAATAGCTGGTCGTCGGCAGCTCAGTGATCGTCTGCTTGCCGGCATTGATCAGATCGGGATCTTCCTCGCCTTCATAAGGAAACGGCCCAAAACCAAGCATCCCGTTCTCGCTCTGCAGCTGCACATTCATCCCGGCAGGAATGTAGTTTGATACCAGCGTTGGAATGCCGATGCCCAGATTGACATAAAAGCCGTCGCGCAATTCCTTGGCAGCGCGCTCCGCCATCTGTTCGCGAGTCCAAGGCATCAGATTTCCACTCCCGCTGCCGCGGCGCGTTTGCGAAAGGTGCGCTGCTCGATGTGCTTTTTTGCGCCTGGCACGTGAACGATGCGCTTCACATAGATGCCCGGCGTGGCGATTTGATCGGGATTGATCTCCCCCGGCTGCACCAGATGCTCAACCTCCGCGACAGTGATGCGGCCGGCCGTTGCCATCGCCGGGTTAAAGTTACGCGCGGTCTTGCGATAAACCAGATTGCCTTCGGTATCGCCTTTCCAGGCATGCACGATGGCGAGGTCGGCGACCAAGCCACGTTCCATCACGTACCGCTCGCCATCGAATTCGCGCTCTTCCTTATCCGTGGCGACCAGAGTACCGACCCCGGTCTTGGTGAAAAAAGCGGGAATGCCCGCACCGCCCGCGCGGATACGCTCGGCCAGCGTGCCTTGCGGATTGAATTCGATTTCCAATTCGCCGGCGAGATATTGCTGGGCGAAGGTTTTGTTTTCGCCGACATAAGAGGAGATCATTTTCTTGATCTGCCGGCTCTCCAGCAGCAGACCGAGACCTGCGCCGTCTACGCCGGCATTATTCGACACGAAGGTGAGGTTCTTCACTCCGGAATCGCGAATGGCAAGGATCAGCGTTTCGGGGATGCCGCAGAGGCCGAATCCGCCGGCCATGATCAGCATGCCGTCCTTCAACAGCCCGGCGAGGGCCGCTTGTGCGTCGGGAAAAACCTTCTTCATGCCTACCCTTCTTGTCGCTGCCGACTAATGCCGCTCTTCGATTTGAAGTTCCTACACCACCTGCGGCAAATTCTGTCGGGAACTTCAAATCGAAGAGCGGCACTAGAATCATTAAAGTTACTAGTGCCCCTTTGCTTCCGAAGTTCGTGTCTGGGGATGCCGAGATGTACCACGAACTTCGGAAGCGGGGCACTAGTGCCACCGGAGGCGGGCACTAGGATAACGGGCAGGAAAAAAGGTCAAGACCTGGGCCAGGTCGGAGCAGGTGAAACCGCTTGCGTTCCCGGAAGCCCTCACTGCAAGCTGGAACCATTATTACTACCTGGAAATTGGTCAGGCGATGAACGGGAGAACAAGCATGCGGAAATCTTTTGTCGCAGCGGCGCTGGCGGTTTGTCTTGGATGGGCCAGCACAGCAACGGCGCAGAATTACCCCAATCGCCCGATCACGCTGATTATTCCTTTCGCCGCCGGCGGGCCGACCGACGTGCTTGGCCGCGCCGTGGGGCAGAAGCTCGGCGAGATTCTGGGCCAGACCGTGGTGATAGAAAACGTCGGCGGTGCGGGCGGCATGCTCGGCGGCTCGCGCGTGGCGAAGGCAACGCCCGATGGCTACACAATGGGGCTTGGAACTGTCGGCACCCACGCGCAGAACCAGACGCTCTACAAGAAGCCGCAGTATCACGCAGCAAACGATTTTACCCCGGTGGTGCTTATTGCCGAACTACCGATCGTGCTGATCGCCAGGAAAGATTTCCCCGCCAAGGACCTGAAGGAGTTTGTCGCCTACGCCAAGCAGAATCAGGACAAGATGCAATTCGGCTCCGCCGGCGCCGGCTCGGCGACGCATCTCGGCTGCGTTGTGGTCAATCTGGCGATGGGCACCGACAACATCACTCACGTGCCTTACCCGGGCACTGGGCCGGCGATGACCGACCTAATCGGCGGCCGCGTCGACTTCCTGTGCGACATCATCACCACCGCCAAGCCACAGGTCGATGGCGGCACGGTGAAGGCGATCGCCACTTTGTCCAAAACCCGCTCGCCCGCGCTGCCGAATGTCCCGACTGCAGCCGAGCAAGGCGTCTCCGACATGGAGGCTTATACCTGGAACGCATTCTTCCTGCCGAAGGGGGCGCCCGCGGACGTAGTGAAGAAACTGAATGAAGCGACGGTGGAAGCCATGAAGGACGCGAACGTGCGCGCGAAGCTGGAAGGGCTCGGCGCGGCTTTCGTATCACAGGACCGCACAACGCCCGAGTATCTCGGTAAATTCGTACAGAGCGAAATCGAGAAATGGGCGAGGCCAATCCGGGCGGCCGGGGTATCCGCGGACTGAAGGCGACGAATTCCCCTCTTCTGGAGTGAATTGCGGCAATAAAAACCCCAATCTCGCCCCATTGACGTCATTCCGGCCGGACGGAATGCGCCCCTTCCGTTAAAGGCAGGGAGAAAATCAATGCCGCCTATTCGTTTGACCGCCGCAGCGGCGGCCGTCGTCGTGCTGGCTTTTGCGCCTTCGCCCGCAACGGCGCTGCCATGTAATGGCGACGACGCGGGCTGCGTGGAAGTTGAAAGCGAGCAGGCCAGCCCGATGAAGCTCGACACTTTCATGAAGACATGGAAGCCCGTCGCCAAGGCCAAGCGAGCGAAGAAAACGAAGTCTGCGAGAAAGCCTGCTGTCAAGGAAATTGCCTCCAAGCCTGCGGTTGCTGAAACTGCGCCGCGCCCGGCACCGCAATCGATTGCGGCAAAGCCCGAACAGTCCATGGAAACCGACGAAGTGGGGGTCACATCCTCCAACGAAGTGGACGTGGAGGTCACATCCTCCAATGAGCCGGAGACCGATGGCGTAGCAAGCCAGGTCCAAGTGGTCGCCTTTAATCAGGTCAACGAGGTTGACCTGGCGGCGCCTGTTGCACCCGCTCCCGCTGAAACCTTCGGACAATCGGTGTCTGCTGAGCAACCGGCGGCGGATACTTCCTGGATGGAGCTCCTGCTGGTGTTAGCCGGCACCCTCGCCCTCGCCAGCGCAACGCGCCTTTTGACTGCGTAACACACCGGTCCCCTCGATTATTTCAAGCGAACGTGAAGCCTGCGGCCAAACAGCGGATGCGCCGGCGAGCGGGGAAGCGCGCATCCCTCAATTGCTAATTTTATTCGGCCGCGGCCGTGACGCCGCCATGCGCCTTCGACCAACCGGAAGGATCGCGCATGAATTTCTCCACCTCTGCCAGCCGGGAGGCCTCGAAATTGCCGCCGGCTTTCGCTGCCGCCAGCACGTCCCACCACGTGGCGAGCGCATGCAGCTGGACGCCGAGATCTGCCAGGATTTTTTGGCTCTCTGGAAAGATGTCGTAATAGAACACGACGAAGATGTGCTCGACTTTAGTGCCGGCATCGCGCAGCGCCTTGCAGAAATTCACTTTGCTGCCGCCGTCAGTCGCCATGTCCTCGACCAATAGGATGCGCTGACCTTCGATGACATTTCCCTCGATCTGGGCATTGCGGCCAAAACCCTTGGCTTGCTTGCGCACATAGTGCATCGGCAGGCCGAGCCGGTCCGCCATCCAGGCGGCAAAAGGAATCCCCGCGGTTTCCCCTCCCGCCACCGCGTCAAAGGCTTCAAAGCCGGCCTCGCGCAGCACCGTTGCCGCGCCGAAATCCATCAGCGTCTGGCGTACGCGCGGGAACGAGATCAGCCGGCGGCAATCGGTATAGACCGGGCTGGCGCGGCCGGAGGTGAAGATGAAGGGCTTGTCGTCCATGAAGCGCACGGCTTCGACTTCCAGCAACATCTTCGCCGTCAGTTCGGCGATCACCTTCTTGTCGGGGAAACCAATCCCTAAAGCCGTCATCGGTCACTCCAGCCTTTTGTTCTTGGCAAAATCATAGTCGCTTCCGAACGCGCTGTCGAAACGCCAGCTCACGTTCCCGGGCTGATAGTCAGCGGAAAAGACGCGCTTGAGGAAAATCTGCTGGTCGGCCCAGCCCGCCTCCGCCTGCGGGGCACGATAGCGGCCGGGCATGGTGTCGTTCAGCCAGCCATGCGGCGCATCGGCATAGAGATGGATGTCGTAGCTCTTCTTGTGCCGCTCCAGCGCGTTGCGGAAACGCAGCACGTCGTCGATCGAAATGATGTGGTCGGCCGAACCGAAGGCGCCGAATACCGGACAGTCGACAGCGGCGAGGATCTCCTCCATCGGCCTGGCATTGGTGTCGCTCACCGGCCATTCGCGCTTGGAGGCGGCGCCGTACCAGACAACCGCGGCGGAGATTTTGGCTTGAGCGGCGTAGACCAGCGGATGCCGGCCAGTCTGGCAATACCCGGCAACCGCCACCCTGCTCATGTCGGCGGCCGGATTTTTCGCAACCGCCTCCAGGGAAGCATTGATGTAGTCGACCGACTCCGCATCCGTCATCGGATAGCGATCGTCGCCCGCGTTCAGCGCTTTCTGGTCGGGATGTTTAAAGAAATAATTCGCCGCGACAACCAGGAAGCCATCGCTGGCACACTTCTTCGCAAGATCGCGCGTATGCGGCACCAGCCCATAGCGCTCATGAATGAGGACAACGACGGGATAGCGTCCGGGAGCAGCCGGCCGCGCGAGGAAGGCCGGCATCCCGCCGGGGCAGACGATTTCTTGGCTTTCGATCTGGCGATCCGTGCCGCTCATGGTTTGCTCGCTACTAGTTTCGTGGTTCAGAAATTCGCTTCATTCTTGCCGCGAGTCGTCCAGGCGAATTTCCGAACCAAACGAAACTAGCACTTTAAGTTTCCTAGTGTCCTTTGAATCCGAAGTTCGCTCCCGAAGTCGCCGCAACGTTCAGCGAACTTCGGATTC
>JAXDOO010000012.1:0-6063 GCA_034668865.1 Alphaproteobacteria bacterium | reverse complement strand
ATCCCGCGGAACTTTCCGACCTTCTGGCGCGCCATCACATCGACCTGATCGCCGAGCGGATCGAGAGCGAGAGCGTCGTGATCGATCTGCTCGATTTCGACGTGCGCTTCGGCCAGGGCTTCCTGTTTTCGCCGCCGCGGCCGGTGCGCGTCGAAGCGATGCAGGCCAGCGGTGAAAGCGACGCCGCCGCGACCAATCCCGCCGGCACCGCGGTGCCTGCGCACCTGCCGGGCAGCGACCCGGGCGCCTCAAAGCTTGGCTCCCGCATGGGCGTAGTGGCATAACGCCGCTTCCTGCCTTAACTGTTAGCTCCCCATCAGTCTTACCGCATGGCCTTCATGTCCGGCTCTCCGCCTTTCCTCGATCATTGCGCCCCGCTGCTGGCCGCTTACGACCTTTTGCTGTGCGACGTCTGGGGCGTGATCCACAACGGCGTGGAGAGCTTTCCGCCGGCATGCGAGGCGCTGAAGCGCGCGCGCGACAACGGCAAGACCGTTCTGTTGATCTCAAATTCCCCCCGGCCGGCCAAGGGGGTGGTGCCGCAACTCGACGCATTGCATGTGCCGCGCGAGAGCTATGACGATATGGTGACATCCGGCGACGTGACGAGTGCCGAGATTAGGGAGCGGCCCGGACAGAGCGTGTTCCATCTCGGCCCGCCGCGCGACCTGCCGATCTATCAAGGGCTGAAGGTAGAGCTGAAGGATGTTGAAACAGCGGACTACGTGGTCTGCTCCGGCTTGTTCGACGACACCAAGGAGACGCCGGAAGATTACCGGTCGGTGCTCGAGCGCATGAAGGCGCGCGGGCTCTTCATGCTCTGCGCCAATCCCGATGTGGTGGTGGAACGTGGCAGCGAGCTGGTTTATTGCGCGGGCGCACTGGCCGACCTCTACAAGGCCATGGGCGGCGACGTGCTTTATGCCGGCAAACCCTATGCGCCGATCTATGAGCGAACGCTGGCGCGCGCGCAAACCTTACGCGGGCGCGAGGTGCCGCTTCACCGTGTGCTGGCGATCGGCGACAGCGTGCGCACCGATCTCACCGGCGCCGCGTCGCTTGGGGTGGATTTCCTCTTCCTGACAGCGGGCATTCACGCGGGCGAAATCGGCGGGGACGCCGATCCCGATCCAAAGATGCTCAAGCTGTTTTTCGAAGAAAATCGGATGCCGAAAGCCGTGATGCACCGGCTGGTGTGGTGAAGGCTATTACTCAGCGAAGACTGCTTCGATCTTGCTTTGCAGTGTCTGCGCGTTGAACGGCTTAACGATGTAGTTGTTCACGCCCGCCTTCTTGGCGGCGATTACGTTTTCCGTCTTCGACTCGGCGGTGACCATGATGAAGGGCGTTCTTGCCAAACCGGGATCGCCGCGCACTTCTTTCAGTAGGTCATAGCCCGTCATCGGCTCCATGTTCCAGTCGGAGATGACCAGGCCATATTGCTTCTGCCGCATTTTCGCCAGCGCGGCGGTACCGTCGGCGGCGTCGTCGATGTCCTGGAATCCGAGCTGTCTGAGCAGATTGCGCAGGATGCGAATCATCGTGTTGTAGTCGTCGACTACAAGGACCGGCATGGATAGGTCGACGGCCATTACTCCTGCTCCATCACGTAAATGATCGCGCCGGCTGGGCTACCTGTTTAGGCAATGGGAGGTTAACAGTCGCCTATTGAACATCCGGTTAACTGCTTTCATATGCAGGCTTGGCGCCTGCCGCTATCCTTAGGCCGGAAAGCCTCACTGGTTGTCGAAACGTTAATGGGCCGCGGCCCGCGGACTTATTGCCCGATGATCGAACCCCTTGTTCCGGCGAAACCCTTCGTCGTCCTGCGCGACAGTGCGCCAGCCGATGCACTGCGCGGCGCTGTGCTCGCCATCGGCAATTTCGACGGCGTGCATCGCGGCCACCGCGCGGTGATTGCGGCAGCCGTTGCTCGCGCCGGGATGGCTGGCCGTGCTGCTGCGGCGCTGACTTTCGAGCCGCATCCGGCCGCCGTGCTGCGCCCGCAGCAGCCCATGTTCCGGCTTACCGATGGGAGAGGGAAGCTGCGTCTGCTCGCGGCCACCGGACTCGACGGGGCAATCGTGCTGACTTTCGATCCCTCGCTTGCCAGCCTGTCGCCGGAGGAATTCGTGCAGCGCATCCTGGTGGAGCGCTACGCAATCGCCGGCGCCGCCGTCGGCTTTGATTTCCATTTCGGCAAAAACCGCATGGGCTCGCCCGCCTTTCTGCAGGGGGAGGGCGCGCGCCACGGCTTCGCCGTCGACGTGCTTCCGCCGTTGCAGGATGAAGGCCGGCCGGTATCGTCCGGCACCATCCGCACCGCGCTGGCGGCTGGCCGCGTGATCGAGGCGGCGGAGCTCCTCGGCTATCCCTGGTTTGCCTCCGCTATCGTAATCGCCGGCGACAGGCGCGGCCGTGAGCTCGGCTATCCGACTGCTAATATGCGGCTCGATCCGGCCTGCGAACTCAAGCACGGCATTTACGCCGTGCGCGTCGACGTTGGCGGTCATTGGCATGATGCCGTGGCGAGCTTCGGCAGCCGTCCGATGTTCGACAATGGCGCGCCCCTGCTCGAGGTTTTCCTGTTCGACTTCGACGGCGACCTTTACGGCCAGAGCCTCGACGTGGCCTTCATTGCCTGGATCCGGCAGGAGATGCGGTTCGACAACATCGAGGCCCTCGTTCGCCAGATGGACGAAGACAGCGCGCGTGCGCGCGAGGCGCTGGCCCGCGCTCCTGGCGCCTTTCCGGAGCTGGGGGATATCTAGCTGTCGTCCCGGCCGAGCAAGGCGAGAGCCAGGACCCATACTCCGTGTGCTCTCGATCGTGCTCGGCGCATGGGTCCACGCCTTCGCGGGGACGACGAGGAATTGACTGCAGCCTTTGCGGAAGCCGTCTTGCCTGCTAGGAACCGCGCATGACGGCGCGCGATTACAGCGAGACTCTATTTCTGCCGAAGACCGACTTTCCGATGCGCGCAGGCCTGCCGCAGAGGGAGCCGGAGATCCTTGCAGGCTGGGCGAAGCTAGACCTCTACAAGCGGCTGCGGAAGGCAGGAGCGGGACGGGATAAATTCGTCCTGCACGACGGCCCGCCTTACGCCAATGGCAACATCCATATCGGGCATGCGCTCAACAAGATCTTGAAGGATGTTGTGACGCGCAGCCAGCAGATGCTCGGCTTCGATTCCAATTACGTGCCGGGCTGGGACTGCCACGGCCTGCCGATCGAGTGGAAGATCGAGGAAGAGAACTACCGCTCCAAGAACAAGCCGAAGCCGAATCTCTCCGATCCGGCGGCAATGATCGCCTTCCGCAAGGAATGCCGGGCCTATGCCGAGCACTGGCTCAACGTGCAGCGCGAGGAGTTTAAGCGGCTCGGCATCGAGGGCGACTGGGAGCATCCCTACACCACGATGGACTTCGCCGCCGAGGCGCAGATCGCGCGCGAATTGATGAAGTTCGCGGCGAACGGCACGCTCTACCGCGGCTCCAAGCCGGTGATGTGGAGCGTGGTGGAGAAGACCGCGCTGGCCGAAGCCGAGGTGGAATACGAGGACTACACCTCAGATCAGGTGTGGGTGAAATTTCCGCTGCGCACGCCGCACAAGAGTTACAAAGGCATTCGCGCCGCGCCGCTTACCGACAACGAACTCTGGATAGTTATCTGGACCACGACGCCCTGGACGCTGCCGGGCAACCGCGCGATCTCTTATTCATCCAAAATCCCTTACGGGCTCTATCGGGTCACGGAAGCGCCCGAAGGAAATTGGGCGCGCAAAGGGGATCGATTGGTGCTGGCGGATACCCTCGCCGCTGAAGTCATGAAACAAGCGCGGGTCCAAAGCTTTGAACGTGTAGAAACCGTTCCCTCCGCACTGCTGTCCAAGTTGATCGCAGTACATCCTCTGCGCAACATCAACGACTCTTACGGATTTCCGGTCCCGCTGCTCGAAGGCGATCACGTTACTGATGATACCGGTACCGGCTTTGTGCATACCGCGCCGGGCCACGGCCGCGACGACTTCGAGATTTGGACGGCCAATGCGCGAGACTTGGCGGCGCGCGGCATCAACATCACGATCCCCTACACCGTCGACGAGAACGGCGCCTTTACCGAGGCCGCGCCGGGCTTCACCGGTAAACGCGTGATCAATGACAAGGGCGAGAAGGGCGACGCCAACGAGGCGGTGATCAAGGCGCTGGTGGAAGCCGGCATGTTGATCGCGCGCGGACGGCTGAAGCATCAATATCCGCATTCCTGGCGCTCGAAGAAGCCGGTGATCTTCCGCAATACGCCGCAATGGTTCATCGCGATGGATAAGCCCTTCTCTTTTCCCTCCCCACAAGGGGGAGGGGAGCAGAGCGACACGCTGCGCAGCCGCGCACTCGGCGCCATCAAAGTCACGCGCTGGGTGCCGCCGCAGGGCGAAAATCGCATCACCGGCATGATCGAAAGCCGTCCGGACTGGGTGATCTCGCGTCAGCGCGCCTGGGGCGTGCCGATCGCCGTCTTCGTGCGCGAGCAAGGCGACGGCTCGGCTGAAATCCTGCGGGACGAAGCGGTCAACGCCCGCATCGCCGAAGCGTTCGAACAGGAAGGCGCCGACGCCTGGTATCAGCCCGGCGCGCGCGAGCGCTTCCTCGGCTCACGCGCCAAGGAGGACTGGAAGAAAGTCGACGATATTCTCGACGTCTGGTTCGACTCCGGCTCCACCCATGCCTTCGTGCTGGAGGATCCCAAGCATTTCCCCAGCCTTGCCGGCATCCGGCGCAAGCAGGACGGCGGGCCGGATCAGATCATGTATCTGGAAGGCTCCGACCAGCACCGCGGCTGGTTTCATTCCTCGCTCTTGGAAAGCTGCGGCACGCGCGGCCGCGCTCCCTTCGATCTCGTGCTGACGCATGGCTTCGTGCTCGACGAGCACGGGCGCAAGATGTCGAAGTCGCTCGGCAACGTGGTGGCGCCGCAGGACGTGATCAAGCAATCCGGCGCCGACATCCTGCGCATGTGGGTCTGCGCCTCGGATTATGCCGATGACCTGCGGATCGGACCGGAAATACTGAAAACCACGGCCGACACCTATCGCAAGCTTCGCAACACCATCCGCTGGATGCTTGGCAGTCTGTCGCATTTCCGCGAGGAAGACCGCATCGCGCCGGCCAAGATGCCGGAGCTGGAACGGCTGATGCTGCATCGCCTGGCCGAGCTCGACGACCTGGTGCGCCGGGCTTACGCGGATTTCGACTACAAGCGCATCTTCGCCGCGCTCAATGCCTTCATGACGGTCGATCTTTCGGCGTTCTATTTCGACATCCGCAAGGACGCGCTCTATTGCGATCCGATCTCGTCGGTCACCCGCAAGGCGTCGCTCACCGTGATCGATCATCTCTTCCGCTGCACGGTGAGCTGGCTCGCGCCCATGCTCGCCTTTACTGCCGAGGAAGCCTGGCTGTCGCGCTACGGCGAGGACGCCGCATCGGTCCACCTCGAGACTTTTCCGGAAATTCCCAGCGCTTGGCGCGACGATGCGCTGGCGGAGAAATGGCGCAAAGTCCGGCTCGTACGCGGCGTCGTGACCGGCGCGCTGGAGATCGAGCGCGCACAGAAGCGCATCGGCTCGTCGCTGGAAGCGCATCCGATTGTGCATGTCTCCAATCCGGAGTTGTTCGCGGCGCTGGCCGATGTTGATCTCGCGGAAGTCTGCATCACGTCGGCGGCGACGCTGGTCTCCGACGAGGGACCGATCAACGCGTTCCGCCTGCCGGAAGTGAAAGGCGCTGCGGTGGTGCCCAATCTCGCCGAAGGCACCAAATGCGCGCGGTCATGGAAAATCCTGTCCACCATCGGCGCCGATCCGGATTACCCGGACGTCTCACCGCGTGACGCCCAGGCGCTGCGTGAATGGGATACCCTGCGCAAGGCGGCGCTCACCGTGCTCGACTACCTGTTCCGCTGCACGGTGAGCTGGCTCGCCCCCATGCTGTGCTTCACCGCCGAGGAAGCCTGGCTTGCGCGCTATCCGAACGAGTCTTCGGTCCACCTTGAAACGTTCCCCAA
>JAXDOO010000011.1:0-3264 GCA_034668865.1 Alphaproteobacteria bacterium | reverse complement strand
CCGCGGTCGATCTCGCCGTGCGCATCGCGCAAGCGGACAACCACGCCAAGCATTTTGCCGGCCTGATCAACGCCGTGCTGCGAAGGGTGATCAAGGAAGGTCCGCAGCGGCTTGCCGAAATTGACAGTGCGGATTTCGACACGCCGGCCTGGCTGATGCAGCGCTGGATGCGCACCTATGGCGCAGAGACGGCGCGTGCCATTGCGCGGGCAAACGGGCAGGAGCCTGCGCTCGATCTCACGGTGAAAAGCAATCCGGAATCCTGGGCGGCGCGCTTGCGCGGAAGCGTGCTCCCCACCGGGACCGTCCGCGTTGTGGCGCAGGGCCGCATCTCCCTGCTGCCGGGCTTCGCTGAAGGTGAGTGGTGGGTGCAAGATGCCGCCGCCGCGCTGCCCGCTCGGCTGTTCGGCGATCTGCGAGGCAAGCGCGTGGCGGATCTCTGCGCCGCGCCCGGGGGCAAGACCATGCAGCTTGCCCACGCGGGCGCACAGGTCACGGCAGTCGACCGCTCCGAGGCGCGGCTGGAGCGCTTGCGCGATAATCTCAGCCGGGTGGGATTACAGGCAGAGGCGATCGTGGCCGACGCAACCGAATGGAATGCCGAGCCGTTCGATGCCGTGCTGCTCGACGCGCCCTGTTCCTCCACCGGCACCATCCGCCGTCATCCCGATATTCCCTGGATCAAGCATGAGGTCGACCTCACTGCGCTTATATCGCTGCAGCAGGGCCTACTCGACCGCGCCGCTGCGCTGGTGAAGCCCGGCGGCACCCTGATCTATTGTGTCTGCTCGCTGGAGCCGGAGGAAGGCATCGACCAAGTGAAGGCCTATCTGGAACGCGAACCATCGCTGCGTCGCCGTCCCATTGCAGCCGCGGAAGTGGGCGGCCTTTCGGAACTGCTCACCCCGGCCGGCGACCTGCGCAGCCTGCCCTGCCAATTGCCCCATAGTGATTCACGACTCAGTGGGCTTGACGGCTTCTACGCGGCGCGTTTGGAACGGCTGTCATAGAGGATTTTCCACAGCGCTTCCAAATAGTTGGCTTGTCTGCCATCGGGCTATGGTATCAACAAAGGGCGGGACGTCGGGTGCCCGCCGTTATGAAGAGGGCTTAATGTCGCGCGTCTCGGTCGCCGAACGTGCGAAGCTTTCCGCGCTCTTGCTGCGGGGTGGATTGCGCAAGCTCGGCAGCCGCCTGAGCGGTCATCCTCTCCTGCGCTGGCGCTTTTTCCCCGGCAAAACCGATCGCCTGATCATCGCGCCGCAGGATCTGCGCACGTCCGACGCGACCCGCGCGGCGGAAATTTATGCGGGACGATTCGCTTTCGCGGGCAAGGTGGTGATCTGCGACGGCCGCTCCCCTTTCACCATCGTTCCGCCGTCGGACGAATGGGCGGTCGGTCTGCTTGGCTTCGGCTGGCTGCGGCATCTGCGCGCAGCGGACTCCGGTATCACCCGCGCCAATGCCCGCGCGCTGGTGGACGAATGGATCACTCTGCAGGGATCCTGGCACGCTACCGCATGGCGGCCCGACATTCTCTCGCGTCGCATTTTGTCCTGGCTTTGCCAATCGCCCTTGCTGCTGAATGAAGCGGATGTGCGCTTCTATCGCCGCTTCATACGCAGTCTGGGGCGGCAGGTGCGCACGTTGCGGCGCACCGCGCATAATGCGCGCGACGGCGTGCCCAAGCTGCAGGCGCTGATCGCGCTAAACTATGCATCGCTGTGCATTGCCGGACAGGCGCGCCATCTGAAGACGTCCGCGCGACGGCTGGTCGACGAACTGGGGCGCCAGATTCTCCCCGACGGCGGACATATCAGTCGTAACCCGGATGCTCTGATCGAGTTGTTGCTCGATCTGTTGCCGCTGCGGCAGGCCTTTTCCTCGCGCAATGTCGCGCCGCCGCCGGCTTTGCTGAACGCCATTGATCGCATGATGCCGATGCTGCGCTTCTTTCGCCATGGCGACGGCAATTTCGCGCATTTCAACGGCATGGGCGCGACGCCGCCCGACCTGCTCGCCACCGTGCTGGCCTATGACGACGCGCGCGGCGCGCCGCTCTCGGCCGCGCCGCATTCGGGCTACCAGCGGATTGAAGCGGCCGGAACGGTGTTGTTGATGGATACCGGCCGGCCGCCGCCGATCGCGCTGAGCCAGGAGGCGCATGCTGGCTGTCTCTCTTTCGAACTATCGTCAAAGGTCCAGCGCATCGTCATCAATTGCGGCATACCCGCCACCAGCCGGGAAACCTGGCGGCAGGTCGCGCGCGCCACCGCGGCGCACTCCACCGTCACCTTCAACGACACATCATCCTGCCGCTTCCTGGAGACCGGGGCTTTGAAGCAGCTTATGTTCGGCGCACCCATTATTGGCGGCTTGAAGAAGGTGCGGGTCGCGCGCGATGACCGTCCGGATTCGGTGCTGCTGCAGGCTTCGCATGACGGCTATGCCGACCGGTTTCATGTTATCCATCATCGTTTGTTGATGCTGATGAGCGATGGCCACCGCCTCGACGGAGAGGATACATTCGAGTTTGCCAAAAGATCGCCTGACCGCGGAAGCGATGAATTCGCCGTACGCTTTCATTTGCATCCTTCAGTAAAAGCGAACCGGCGGACCGACGGTCACAGCGTGATGCTCCTGATGCCCGACCGCAAGGTCTGGACCTTCAACGCCTTCGAAGATCAGGTGGAGATCGAGGAGAGCGTCTATCTCGCGGGCGCCGATGGGCCGCGGCGCACCGCGCAGATCGTGATCCACGGCCGCGCACGCAACCGCCCGACCGTGCGCTGGAGTTTTGCCTCTGTGGCGCGCACCACGAGTGGCGAACGCATGCTAGATGAACACCAAGCCGAATTGCCGCTGTAACTGGAATTAAAGCCACAATGACGAGGTCGCCGCGCCGTATTGCCCGTGCCCTTTTGTCGGTCTCCGACAAGGCCGGCCTGATCGATTTCGCCCGCGCGCTCGCCGGCTACGGTATTGAGCTCGTCTCCACCGGCGGCACCGCCAAGGCGTTGAAAGACGCCGGGTTGCAGGTCATCGACGTCGCCGAGCTGACGGGATTTCCCGAGATGATGGACGGCCGGGTAAAGACCCTGCATCCAAAAGTGCATGGCGGACTGCTCGCCATTCGGGACAACAAGGAACACGCCGCCGCGATGCAGGCGCATGATATTCGGCCGATCGATCTCCTGGTGGTGAGCCTCTATCCGTTCGAGGAAACCGTAGCGAAGGGCGCAAGCTTCGAGGACTGCATCGAGA
>JAXDOO010000010.1:0-7846 GCA_034668865.1 Alphaproteobacteria bacterium | reverse complement strand
TTTCCCCGAAAAGAAATCGCTTTGCGCGGACGCGGGGGTTGTTGGGGACAAGACAAAGGCCATTAGGCCAGCGAAAAGCGTGATGCCTACTTTAGACAGCGGCATGAACCATCCTCCCCGCGGTGATTTTCTTTTCAAGTCATCTCGTGGCTGAGCGGGGTTTCGCGCACCGCGTCGAGGCTCCACGGCCCCGGGCCGGCGAAGACGAAATACAGGAACACGAAGCAATAGATCACTGCTTCATTGCCGCCGTTGAGCAGCGGGATGAAGCCCTTGGGAAAATGTGCGATGAAATAGGCCGCTGCCATTTCGCCGGAAAGGATGAAAGCAGCCGGCCGGGTGAACAGCCCGATCAACAACAGAGCGCCGCCGACCAGCTCGATCGTTCCAGCCAGACCATAGAGCGAGAACAGCTGGATGCCCTGGAACATCTGGACATAGGGAAAGCCGAACAGCTTGGCCATACCAAATTGCAGGATCAGCAGTGCCGCGACGATGCGCAGGATACTGAGAACCTGCGGCGACCATCTCGCCAGGGAATCAAAGCGCATGCCAGTATTTCCCCGGCGCGGCGAAGCGCCACGCAATCTTCGTCACTTCGTCAGTAGTCATTTGATTTCGAGCGACGTAGCGCGTCGATGCTCCAGGTGCCACCGCCCGCCGCCGCGAGATAGAGGAAGATGAAGCAAAACAGCACCGCCGGTTCGCCGCCATTAGTAAGCGGGAAAAATCCGCGTGGCGCGTGTCCTATGAAATAGGCGAACGCCATTTCACCCGCCAGGATAAAGGCCACCGGCCTTGTGAAAAGCCCCAGCACCAACAAGGCGCCGCCGACCAGCTCGATCATGCCGGCAACGCCGGTCAGCGAAAAAAGCTGCAGGTTGTCGAACATGGCGACATGCGGAATTTTGAAAAACTTCGCGAAAGGGTGCTGCAGGAAAAGCAGCCCCGTCATGATGCGCAGCACGCTGAGCAGGTACGGCGAAAAGAATTGTGGGCTCATAATTACATCCCCCGAGCCATTACCCCTCGAGCCGGCGCGGCGAAGCGCCGCGCCGCGCCGCGCCTTACCGCCACTCGATCTTCTTGACCTCATAGGCCTTGGCGCCGCCGGGGGTGACGACCTCGACCTGCGCGCCCTTGGCCTTGCCGATCAGCGCGCGCGCGAGCGGGGAGGTGATGGAGATCTTGCCCTCCTTCGCATCGGCTTCCGGCTCGCCCACGATCTGCCAGACCTGCTTCTTTTCGGTGTCTTCGTCTACCAGCGTGACGGTGGCGCCGAATTTGATGGTGTCGCCGGACAGCTTGCTGACATCGATCACGTCAGCGCGCGCAAGCTTGTCCTCAAGCTCGGCGATGCGGCCTTCGTTATGCGACTGCTGCTCCTTGGCGGCATGATATTCGGCGTTCTCGGATAGATCGCCGTGCGTGCGCGCATCGGTAATCTGTTGAATGATACGTGGCCGTTCCACCTGCTGGCGGTGCTTGAGTTCTCGCTCCAGCGCGGTGTAGCCCGCATCGGTCATTGGAATTTTTTCGATCAACTTTCGGTCCTCCGGACGGCCCGCCCCGCGCCGCACCGGCGCTGACGAGGTCGGCCATATTGCTTCCAGTCCCTGCATTCCACGACTCCACGGGTATTCGTTGGAATCGTATACAAGCGGCAAAGCAAAAAGTTCCGACCGCCGCGCGGAAAAACGGTTCCGGGCCGCGATCGTGGAACTCTCTGCCAACTCACGCCGTCGCTTCCGCGGAGCGGTTAAATCCGCCCTCACTCCCGGTCTGTAAAATAACTTTGCAGCGCGCGTACCTCGAGGTCGCCCCCGAGATAGGCTTTGAGGCCCCGCGCCGCGGCTACGGCACCAGAAAGAGTGGTGTAGTACGGCACTTTATGCAAGAGGGCCGCCCGCCGCAGGGACTTGGAATCCGCCAGCGAAGTCGCCCCCTCGGTAGTATTGAAAACAAGCTGAACTTGGCCATTGGTAATCGCGTCGACGATATGCGGCCGGCCTTCCGCCACCTTGTTGACCTTTTCCGCCTCGATGCCGCTGTCCACCAGGAAACGCTGGGTTCCCGAGGTGGCGATCACCTTAAAACCGAGCTTGGCCAGCAGCCGGATGGCATCGAGGATGCGCGGCTTGTCGGTCTCGCGGACCGAAACAAAGACCGTGCCCGAGCGCGGCAGCCGCGAGCCCCCGCCGATCTGGCTCTTGGCGAAAGCGATCTCGAAGGAACTATCCAGCCCCATCACCTCGCCGGTGGATTTCATTTCCGGGCCGAGCACGGTGTCGACGCCGGGGAAGCGCGCGAAGGGGAATACCGCTTCCTTCACGCCGATATGGTCGTAATGCGCCGGCTTAAGCTTAAAGCTCGCCAGCGTCTCCCCCGCCATCACGCGCGCGGCAATCTTCGCCACCGGCAAGCCGGTGACCTTGGCGACGAAAGGCACCGTGCGTGAGGCGCGCGGATTGACCTCCAGCACATAGATGTCGCCGTTCTTGATGGCGTATTGCACGTTCATCAGGCCGCCGACGTCGAGCGCCAGCGCCAGCGCGCGAGTCTGCCGCTCCAGCTCCGCGATGGTGTCGGCGGACAAGGAATGCGGCGGCAGCGAGCAGGCGCTGTCGCCGGAATGAATGCCGGCTTCCTCGATATGCTCCATGATGCCGGCGACATAGGTATCCTTGCCGTCGCACAGGCAGTCGACGTCGACCTCGATGGCGTCCGACAGGTAGCGGTCGAGCAGCAGCGGGCGCTTGTCGGAGACAACCAACTCCGAGGGGCCGTGCAAGGTGACGGCGAGACGCTGCAGATAGCGGTCGAGCTGCGGCCCGTCATAGACGATTTCCATCGCCCGCCCGCCCAATACATAAGACGGCCGGATCACGATCGGATAACCGATCGCTTCGGCACTGGCGCGCGCCGCTTCGCCGCTGGTGGCGATGGCGTTCTGAGGCTGCCGCAGCTTCAGCTTATTAAGCAATTGCTTGAAGCGGTCGCGGTCCTCCGCCAGGTCGATCGCGTCCGGGGAGGTACCGAGGATCGGCACCTTGGCGTGCTCCAGCGCTTCGGCCAGCTTCAGCGGCGTCTGTCCGCCGAACTGCACGATCACGCCATGCAGCGTTCCCTTGCTGCGCTCGGTATCGAGAATTTCCAGCACGTCTTCGGCGGTGAGCGGCTCGAAATAGAGCCGGTCCGAGGTGTCGTAGTCGGTCGACACCGTTTCCGGATTGCAGTTGATCATGATGGCTTCATAGCCCGCTTCCTTCAGTGCGAAGGCGGCGTGGCAACAGCAATAATCGAATTCGATGCCCTGGCCGATGCGGTTGGGACCGCCGCCCAGGATGACGACCTTCTTGCGATCCGAGGGCGCGGCCTCGTCGGCAGCGGCGCCGGCAAACGGTGGCTCGTAAGTGGAGTACATGTAAGCCGTGGGCGAGGCGAATTCCGCGGCGCAGGTGTCGATGCGCTTGAATACCGGCCGAACGCCGAGCTTCTGGCGCTGCTGCCTCACCTCGGCAGCGGGAACCTCGGTCAGCTTGGCCAGGCGCGCGTCGGAGAACCCCATCGACTTGAGCTTACGGAAGGCGCCCGGGGTCGCAGGCAGGCCTTTCTGCTTGATCTGCGCTTCCATCTCGATGATGCCGCGGATCTCGCTCAGGAACCACGGATCGATTTTGCAGGCGGTATGGATCAGCTCATCATCGGCGCCTTGCCGCATAGCCTGCGCGATATTGAGCAGACGGTCCGGCGTCGGCGTGCCGAGCGCTGCGCGGATCGCGTTCCTGTCCTCGCCCCGGCGCAGCGGCGTATCTGGCTCCAGCCCCGGAATGACCACCTCGTCGAAGCCGCTGAGACCGGTTTCCAGCGAGCGCAGCGCCTTCTGCAAAGACTCCTGGAAGGTGCGGCCGATCGCCATGGCTTCGCCGACCGATTTCATCGAGGTGGTCAGCACCGGATCGGCGCCGGGAAATTTCTCGAACGCGAAGCGCGGAATTTTTGTGACCACGTAGTCAATGGTCGGCTCGAATGAGGCCGGGGTGGCGCCACCGGTGATGTCATTGGCAATTTCGTCGAGCGTATAACCAATCGCGAGCTTGGCGGCGACTTTGGCGATCGGAAAGCCCGTGGCCTTCGATGCCAGCGCGGAGGAGCGCGACACGCGCGGATTCACTTCGATGACGATCAGCCGGCCGTCTGCGGGATTCACCGCGAATTGCACGTTGGAGCCGCCGGTCTCCACCCCGATCTCGCGCAACACCGCAATCGAGGCGTCGCGCATGATCTGATATTCTTTGTCCGTCAGCGTCAGCGCGGGCGCCACCGTGATCGAGTCGCCGGTATGCACGCCCATCGGATCGATATTCTCGATCGAGCAGATGATGATGCAGTTGTCCTTTTTGTCGCGGACAACCTCCATCTCGAATTCTTTCCAGCCGATTACCGATTCCTCGATCAGCACCTCGTTGGTGGGTGAGGCGTCGATGCCGCGCTCGACGATCTCGAGGAACTCTGCCTTGTTGTAGGCGATGCCGCCGCCGGTGCCGCCGAGCGTAAAGGATGGGCGGATGATGGCGGGCAGCCCGATGTCCTCGAGCGCCTCCAGCGCCTGCGGAATGGTCTTGATCTGGTGCGAGCGCGGCGTTTCCAGGCCAATGCGCGTCATCGCCTCGCGGAACAGCTTGCGGTCTTCCGCCTTGTCGATCGCCTCGGCGGTGGCGCCGATCATCTTGACGCTAAACTCGTCCAGCGTGCCCTGCTTCTTCAGCGACAGCGCGCAGTTGAGGGCGGTCTGTCCGCCCATGGTGGGCAAGAGCGCGTCGGGACGCTCCTTTTCGATGATCTTTGCGACGATCTCAGGCGTGATCGGCTCGACATAGGTGGCGTGCGCGAGATCCGGATCGGTCATGATCGTCGCCGGATTCGAGTTCACCAGTATGATCCGGTAGCCCTCATCCTTCAGCGCCTTGCAGGCCTGGGTACCGGAATAATCGAATTCGCAGGCCTGCCCGATGACGATAGGGCCGGCGCCGATGATCAGGATCGATTTGATGTCGGTCCGTTTAGGCATTCTTTGTCTTCTGAGCCCCGCACCGGGGAGAGGAGAAATGCACACAAAAAAAGGGCGCGCCTTCGCGCGCTTTCAGGCTGAGTGGGTACCGGTCAGCCGCCCGGAAAGCGCGCTACTCTTAAAGGGGCGCGTCGTCTAACGCAAAACCGGTTCCCACTTTTGCTGACGAGCGCCAGCGTCCTTCGGTCAGCGCCGACCGGGATCGCCCCGCGCGCGAGGGCTGTTTAAACCAGAACGGCGGGGTAGGGAAGGGCTTCGGCCGCCGCGCATTGCCGGTGCGCAACTTTGCGGGGGGAAAGTCGTTATGCATGCTGTGCAGCCAGGAGTCCCATGCCAAATACGCAAAAAACCGCCCGACGTGACACCCCGAGATGGACCGTCGGTCTGGTCCTGGCTGGACTCGCGATGGCTGCCCGGAGCGCCATCAGAAATGCACCCGGCGAGCATCGGCATCAGTCCAAGCGCAGACCCGTCCAGCCGGCAGCGAAATCGAAGGCCGCAGGCAGTACGTCCGGCAAACGGCCAACCTGGCAGGACTGGAAGGAAATCGCCAAACGTGTGTTCAAGGCGCTGGGCGATGACCGGCTCATCGCGGTCGCCGCCGGTATCGTCTTCTACGGTCTGCTCGCCTTCTTCCCCGCCATTACCGCGCTGGTGTCGATCTATGGCCTGGTGGCCGATCCGTCGACCATCCGCGAGCATATGTCGCTCGCTTCCGGCATCCTGCCCGCCGGCGGCTTCGACATCATGCATGAGCAGGTCGAACGCATTCTTGCCAAGGGCGGCGGACAATTAAGCTTCGCTTTCGTGTTCGGCATCTCTCTTGCGATCTGGAGCGCCAATGCCGGAATGAAAGCGATGATAGATGCGCTCAACGTCATCTATAACGTGCCGGAGCAGCGCAATTTCATTCGGCTCAACGCGGTATCTTTGGCGCTCACCGTCGGCGGTATCGCCATGCTGCTGGTGGCGATCGGCAGCGTGGTGCTATTTCCCTTGCTGCTGTCGCTGTTCGGCCTGGGTGGCTTGAGCGACAGCTTCACACCGCTGTTGCGCTGGCCGATCCTGTTCTTCGGCGTGCTGCTCGCGCTCTCGGTACTCTATCGCTTCGGTCCGAGCCCGCGTGGCGCGCACTGGCGCTGGATCACGCCCGGCTCGGCAATGGCCACCACGCTTTGGGTCATCGGCTCAGCGGCACTGTCCTATTACCTGGCGAATTTTGGAAATTACGACGCCACTTACGGCTCGCTCGGCGCTGCGATCGGCTTGATGATGTGGATGTGGATGTCGTCCGTCGTCATCCTGCTCGGCGCGCAGCTCAACGACACGCTTGACCACTGGGAGGACAAGCCCGAGCCGCCGATGCAGGAGGAATCGAAGCAGCCCCGGTCAGTCTGACGCGCGGCGGCGGCCTGACAGCCGACGCGATTAGCGCGGGCGAGCGAGGAAGGTCATGCGCGCCTGGCTGTGGCCGATATTTTTCCGCGCCCGTTCGACGCGAAAGCCCGCGGCCTCCAGCTTCTTTCCAATTGCGATTTCGTCGTACAGCGTCAGGCCTAACTTGGCGCGCAGCTTGGGGTAATCCGAGAAGGTTGTGCGCAGGAGGCCGATGAAGGCCGCAATCAGGAATCCGTTCGCTGCCGCGAAACGCAGCAGCGCTATGGCGTCACTGATCGGCGAGACGTGCGGCGGGATCACGTCGCCCAGAATGAACAGGCCGTCCGGTTTCAGCAATCGCTTGAATTGCGCGAACAGCGCGTCGGCTTCTTGCTGGCTGAGATATTGCGCCACCGAATGCATGACGATGAGATCGAGCGAGCCGGCCGGCAGGGCAGCGACTTGTTCCGGCGACTTCACCTCGATGTTGTTTGCGGAGGAAAAGCGTGCGGCGAGATGCTTGCGCACGTTCGGGGCCGCTTCGCACAGGATCAGCCGTCCGGCCTTGGCGGCGACGCGGTCGGCATGCAAGGCCTCGCCGCAGCCATAGTCGAGCACGGCGGCGCCGGGGGTCACATAGCCGCTGACGTCGTCGGCAATGCCGCGGTAATGCACGTCGCGATGGCGCGCATTCACGTAGATCGGATGGTCGGAATTCCAGAAGGAGATCCAATCGGCCATGCGCTCCCTCTTTTCCGCTGCCGCCACACATTCTCAGGATGAGGGCGGATTTGATGTCCGCGCAAGCGGCTGCTTCCGCCACAGCTCCAGCAGCGGACCACCATCGCCATAGACCGGATCGGATTTGGGCAGCGGCACTTTTGGGATCGACTGTAGCGCCTTGGCGTGCTCGGCCTTGCTGCCGCGGCAAAGGTCATAGTGGCCCTCGGGTGGATAGGCCCCGATCACCACCAGGTCCGGGCTCGCCCACAGGCACTGATGTCCGGTGCCGGCCGGCAGCAGCGCCACGTCGCCCGCACCGATCTCGATCTCCTGCCCCTGATCGCCGCCGAAGCGCACTGTCGCGCGGCCGCGCGCGATCCCGAGCGCTTCATGGATCTGCGGGTGATAATGCACGAAAGGATAGATACCGTTGCGCCACATGTCGCCCCAGCCGTTGTTCTTAAACAGGGCTTCGATCACATGCTCGGGGTCGGCCGTGCCGGAAAGATCGAAGGCGCCGCGGTAGTAAAGCAGTGGCAGATGCGGATTGTTCGGCACGGCGCCGTCATCGTGGAACATGAAAGCGAGCGGCTCGACCGGCCTGGTGGCGGAGCGCCTGGTCGCGCGCGCAGTCATCAGGCTGCCTGCTTGCGCTTTCGCATCATTTCGACGAAG
>JAXDOO010000009.1:0-3139 GCA_034668865.1 Alphaproteobacteria bacterium | reverse complement strand
GACAAAATCATCATGGTCCCTGCCGGCGGCGGCTTTCTTTCTACGGTGGTGAACGATGAAGGCACCAGCCCCCGCCACGGCGTGGAGATCTCCGCCAAGGCGATGCCGGTCGACTGGCTCTCGTTGTCAGGCACCTACACCTACACGGTGGCCAAGCTGGCGGACGGCACGCCGGAGGTGCGCCGGCCCAAGCATGCCGGCTCGGCCTCGGCAACGGTGAACTTCCCCGACCGCAAGACCCGGCTGACACTGAACGCCGTTTATAACGGCAGCATGCCGGATACCTGGTTTCGCTTCCCGCTGACGCCGGTGACGCTCGACGCCTATACGACCGTGGGCGGCATTCTGTCCTACGACCTCACGCCGACGACCACCGCCTATGTGCGGGCTGAAAACATCTTCGGCAGCCACTATGAGGAGGTGTTTTCCTATCGGGCGCAGGGTTTTGCCGCCTATGCAGGGTTGCGGGCGCAATTCAAGTAACGCCACAACCTCTTCTCCCGGAAGCGGAAGTGGACAGGGACAACACGCTCCCTGTTCACATTCCGTTGCACGTCCTGGAATTGCCATGGCCTTGCGATGGTTAATCGGGCAAACTATCACTACATAAGTTGGCCGTTTTCCTTCTGGCATTTTTCGAGCGAGGAAACGTCATGACAACCCGTAAGCATCAGATCCTTCTCCTGGGCGCGGCCGCCCTGCTCGGCTTCGCGCTGGCCGCCGGCCCGGCTCTCGCAGACATGAAGGACAATCCCACACCGCCGCCGGCTCCCGCCGCCGACAAAAAGAAAGCCGACGACAAGAAAAAACCCACGACCGGGCAGCAGAAGAAAGACAAGCAGTCGCAATTCCTCGACGGCTACAAGCTGGCCTATGACCTGATCAAGTCGGAGAAATACGAGGATGGTATAGCCGCCATGCTGGCGCTCGGACAGGATGATCATCCGGACGTCGCCACCAGCGTCGGCTTCGCCTGGCGCAAGCTCGGCGATTACGACAAGGCCAAATTCTGGTATGACCGCGCGCTGAAGGCTGATCCGGTGCATGTCGTCACGCTGTCCTATTACGGCATGTGGCATGCCGAGCAGGGCAACGTGCTCAAGGCCGAGGACTTCCTGCAGAAGATCAGCATGATCTGTGGTGGGAACGACTGCGAGCCCTACAAGAATCTCAGGGGCGTGATCGAGGGCAAGTTCACTTACTGATCACCGCCGCACCAAATCTTCGTCTTCTCCAAGTCGTCATGGCCGGGCTCGTCCCGGCCATCTCGTTTAGAGTTCCGGGATAAAGTCGGCCCGACGGGTAAACCCGACGTGCGATACAGGTCCGGCATGACACTCTTAACCTGACTCCTTCTCGGTTTCCGCCATCATCCAGGCCAGATAGGTCTGGTCGACGCTTTCGATCGGCAACACCAGGATGGCCGGCGTTTCGTAGGAATGACGGGCTTTGACCTGCGCGCACACCTCCTCAGCCAGCAAGGCGCGGGTCTTGATCAGCATCACCACTTCCTCGGCGCGCTCGATTGTTCCCTGCCAGCGATAATGCGATATCATGCCGGGCAGGATGTTCACGCAGGCCGCCAGATGCTGCTCGATCAGCGCTCTGCCGGCCTCCTCCGCCTCGACAACGGAGGGGTAGGTCGTATAGACGAAAACCGCGCGTTCCATTCGGTCATCCTCGATGCGATGGGCCCGCCTCGCCGATGTCGGTGTTTAACCGATGTCGGTAATCACCGATGTCGGTCTGGCCGACACCGGGCATTCATTTGCGTGGTATCGTATCGCGTTCGCAAGGCTCATCCCATGGTTCGCGCCAATCCCAGCTACGAACGAATCGCGTTTGTCGCCAGTTCCAGCCCGGAAGCCGCCGAGGCACGCGAGGCGCTCACCCGACGCTACGGTGATGTCGATCCCGATTCCGCCGACGTCGTCGTCGCCCTGGGCGGCGATGGCTTGATGCTGCAAACCCTGCATCGCTTCATGCAGGCCGGCAAACCGATCTACGGCATGCATCGCGGTACCGTCGGATTTCTGATGAATGAATTCTCCGGCGACAAGCTCAAGGAACGGCTGGCGGCGGCGAAAACCACGGTGATCCATCCGCTGCTGATGTGCGCCCGAGACACACAGGGAAGGTCGCATGAATCCTATGCCATCAATGAGGTCTCGCTGTTTCGCGAGAGTTATCAGGCGGCGCGGCTGCGGATCCTGATCGACGACAAGGAGCGCCTGCCCGAACTCGTCGCCGATGGCGTGCTGGTGTCCACGCCGGCCGGATCGACCGCCTATAATCTCTCCGCCCAGGGGCCGATCATTCCGATCAACGCGCCGCTGCTGGCGCTGACCCCGATCAGTCCGTTCCGTCCTAGGCGCTGGCACGGCGCCTTGTTGCCGGACACGGCCCACGTAACCGTCGAGGTGCTGGAAGCCGACAAGCGCCCTTGTGCGGCGGTCGCCGACCATACCGAGGTGCGGTCGGTAAAATCGGTCGATATCCGGATGGACCACGATATTGCCATGCATATGCTATTTGACCCCGGCCATAGTCTGGACGAACGGATCATCCGCGAACAGTTCGGATATTGATGCGTCGCCATCCAGAGTCGGGAACAGGGCGTCGCAATCTGAACTGGGGAACACCCGCAGGGCGCGGCGCATTAGCGTTGGCTCACCGTCGAGTGGTCGCATGTCTCAGACGAAGCCCATCAGGGTGGCCGTGCTCCTTAACAACGCGGCAGGCAATATTATATGCCGTGACGGCCGGACGCTGAGCGAAACGCTTGCCGCAGCCTTCACGGGGCATGGGATCACGGCGAGGCTGGATTTTCTTTCGGGTACGGAGCTGAAAGCAGGCGCCAAGCGCGCGTTGCGGCAGGCCGAGAATAACCAGATCGACGCTGTCATAGTCGGCGGCGGCGACGGCAGCATCGCCTCCGTCGCAAGCGTATTTGCCGGCAGCGACGTCCCCATCGGTATCTTGCCGCTCGGCACCCTTAATCATTTCGCCAAGGATCTCGGCATCCCGCTCGCGCTCGAGCAGGCGGTGGCGCTCATTGCCGTCGGTCAGGTGCAATCCGTCGACCTCGGCGAGGTCAATGGCGAGATCTTCGTCAACAACTCCTCCATCGGGATCTATC
>JAXDOO010000008.1:0-2581 GCA_034668865.1 Alphaproteobacteria bacterium | reverse complement strand
CGAAGCGGTCGACCCGGTTGCCCAGAAGCGGCGTCTCTGTGAGCACGTTGGAATCCGCGCCCGTCGTGCTCTCGGTCCAATAGAGATATACGCTTGGGTTGCTAGGAAAGCTCGGATGCAAGGCAATGCCCAGTAGACCGCGCTCCGATGCAAAGTTCACGGCTAAATCGAGCACCGGTGTGACGGTGCCGTTCACGAACCTCTTCACGATTCCGGTGTTCTTCTCCAGCACCAGGATGTCTCGTCGCCCGATGAAGGCCAGGCTGATCGGGGTCACTAAGCTGTCGACAACCACTCGCACGCGTAGGTCCGGATCCAATATCGTCGGTCGAGTCGTTTGCGCGACCGCCGGATCGATCGCACCTGGGCAGAGAAAGGCCGACACGCCAGCGGTCAGCGCCAGCAACAGCGTGATAGGAAGGGATCGCGCCCAGATTCTGCGAAGAGGCATGCTCAAACACCCTGTGCTGCCGACGGCTTTATACGAGGGGGCCGCCCGCGAAGTCTAGGGCGCCCTGCGGCAGCAATGCTGCGTTTCAAGGCTTCCATGATGCTTATGACGTTCTCACGCGACGGCTTGCGCCCTGAACCGCCGCCGCCCTATCCCGGCCGGTGTCGCTTGCGTTAACTTTTCCGATACGATTCGGGCGCCAACTGTTCGGGGTGCAGGGGGTTTTCCGTATGTGGACCTGGTGGGCCAAAAAAACGCGAGAGCGCCGGGCAACCAAATACTTGTCCGTCTTTCCTGACGACGCGCCCGCAGTTCAAGCGGTCCTCGCAACGCTGCATTTATTTCCAAGTTCGCGAGCGAGGCACGCTGCCGAAATATTACGCGGGCGTGAGATTTCCGACGAAGAATGGCACCGCATCGGGAACAGGTGGGAGAGAGCGTGGGCGGCAATCGCTTTGAGCCGCGGTGTTGTTGGGAAGACTGCGCAATCAATTCGACCCGGCGGGTCAGCCGGGAGAAGATTGGAACTTCACGCCGATACGGGTTTCGCGGCGCCAAACCACACAACATGATCGGCGCGACCGACCGCCATCAAAGAGAAGTTCAAAGGCTCCAGGGACGCGGCTGTGAACCTCTAGGGTAGCTCCCGTTGGCGAAAGAGTGCGAATGAGGCACATAACGGGCCAAGCGGTGGACCAGACAATTTGCCCGCCCTTCAGCGTGCCCTTTCGAGGCGAGCGGCGGCGATCCTTGTCACCTACTCTGCGATCCTTGATGAGGAGCCTGGCCGCTGTTCTGCGGTCATCGATGTGAGGCGCGTCGCCTGGTGGTGCTTTCATGGCCAAAGCTGCTTGTGCGATCTGACGAGAAATCGTTGCTCAGAAGCACTAGCAAGGGCTGGTTATCAATCACTAAACAGGACGTGTTAAAGATCGGCAGGCTTGCCGCTGGTGTGAGCCCCCGAGGGAACGCGCGCAGAGTTTCGTGCGGAATTTGAGACAAGCACGACGGACGGCTTTGTTGCCGGACAGCCGGTGGTCTTTTCGGTCGACACTGTCGTCGTTGGCCCGGTCCCGTTAGGGTCCGGCGGCCCAGGGCAATTGGGAGCCGAGCTTCGCCTGGATACCAAAGCGCGTGGCCGCGGGTCTAAAAAACCCTTCCCCCCGACTTTCCCAGTGATCCAAGCGGGCTCCGTTCTGGAAGCTGCTGGATGAACCGTGGTCCTTGGTAGCCTGCTGCTTTGAGTTAGCGCGCCAGCGTGCGGTATTGGCGGCGGCCTGCGCATTGATCATTTCTTCTTTTGCGACTTCTCGGCGGCTTTCGCTTGTTTGTTGCGGCATACCTTTCCGGCATGTTTCGAGGCATTTTGGGTTTTGGCCCTCGCGAGCGTTTGTTGATAGCATTCTTCATAACTTTGCGCCGCGTTGGCCTCGACCGTGTGCCAAGGAGATGCAAGGAACGCAAGCGCAGCTAGAGCAAGAATAAACGCTTTCATTGGAGTCCCCTTCCTGTGACAGAGGCCCAGTGTAACTGATCTCTGAGGTGTCGGACACAGGACTTCCCAGGTGAGGCGGAAGATGCCGGGGCGTCCATGAACATCTGCCGTGCGGCAGGTGTCGGACGCGACGCCGCCCATTTCGGTTGGCGCTGCTTGCCGCTGGCGTGAGCCCCCCGAATGCTCAGCACATCACCTAGCCCTCAATCGCCGGCTGCTGTTCGGTGCGGTCCATGTTCCGGGCGTAGCCGAACGTAACCGCCAGCGTGTCGAGACACTCCCGCAGCCGGTAGCTCAGATAGCCGCGCTCGCGCGCGGTCTTCAGCCCCCATTTCAGCGCGATCACCTTCAGGGTCAGCCCCTGGTCGAGAAAGAGCTGGATCAGCGCCCCGCCCTCCATGCCCAGCGCGCGCATGGCCGCCGCCATTTCCTTGAACGCCCTGGTCGTCTGAAATCCTGGCTTCCGGCGGCTTGCCGCCGTCCACGGCTTCCTTGCTTGGATCGATCGCCTGCACGGCGCCGATCTCGGCGATGTGGCGATTGCGCTGCCAGTGCCTGCCGGATTACCGCGTGGTGAGCAAGCCAGCCAAAGGCATTGTCCGGCTGGAACCTGCAACGATTTCAATCGATCGGCC
>JAXDOO010000007.1:0-3202 GCA_034668865.1 Alphaproteobacteria bacterium | reverse complement strand
AAAAAGTTTGCGTGACCGCGAGGGGTGACCGCTGGGCTTGCGGACAACGCGCCTATCTCAAATTACGAAATCTGATTGAGCGTCGCTCCATCGCCTGTCAAATAAAAGACGTCGATAAGCCGGGCGGCACAGATGCTCCACGCCTTGCGGTATGCAAAGTCGACCGCGCCGATGTCGCCATATCACTGCTACAAGACGGATTGGCTGAGCTTGCCGATGGCGTCATTGATAAATCTTATATCGCTGCGGCATCTCTTGCGAAGAACAAGAAAATCGGTTTGTGGGCCGATGTGCCCTAAGTCAAAATTCAGCGCACTGGCAGCAGGGCGACGTCCTAGAAACCGACAACGCTGCCGTGCAGGTCATAGGCATCGGCGCGCTCGATTTTCGCCGTGACAATCTCGCCGACTTTCAACGGCCTGCGGCTGGACACATAGGCGTTGCCGTCAATCTCCGGCGCGTCACCTTTGGTACGGCCTTTCGCGACGGTCGGGCCGACTTCGTCGATGATGATCGGCTGCCGGGTGCCGACCTTCTGCTTCAGCCGGCGCGCGGAGATAGCCTGCTGCTTCTGCATGAAGCGGTGATAGCGCTCTTCCTTGACTTCCTGCGGCACGGCAGCCGCGAGATCATTGGCGACCGCGCCCTTGACTGCCTCGTATTTGAAGCAGCCGACGCGATCGAGCGAAGCCTCGTCGAGCCAGTCGAGCAGCAGCTGGAAATCCTGCTCGGTCTCGCCCGGAAAGCCGACGATGAAGGTCGAGCGCAATGTGAGCGCTGGGCAGATCTCGCGCCAGCGGGCGATCCGTTCCAGCGTCTTTTCCTGCGCCGCCGGCCGCTTCATCCGCCGAAGCACATCCGGGCTCGCATGCTGGAACGGGATATCGAGATAGGGCAGCACTTTGCCTTCGGCCATCAGCCCGATGACCTCGTCCACATGCGGGTAGGGATAGACGTAATGCAGTCGCACCCAGGCGCCGAACTCGCCCAGTTCGCGGGCGAGATCGAGGAATTTGGCGCGTACCTCGCGGTCCTTCCAGGCACTGCCGGCGTATTTCAGATCGAGGCCGTAGGCCGAAGTGTCTTGCGAGATGACCAGCAGCTCTTTGACGCCGGCCGCCACCAGCTTTTCTGCTTCGCGCAGCACATCGCCGGCCGGGCGGGAGACCAGATCGCCGCGTAATTTCGGGATAATGCAAAAGGTGCAGCGATTGTTGCAACCTTCTGAAATCTTTAGATAAGCATAATGTCGCGGCGTGAGTTTGATGCCTTCCGGCGGCACCAAGTCGAGGAATGGATCGTGCTTGGGAGGCGCGGCGCGATGCACGGCGGCTAGCACGCTCTCGTATTGCTGCGGGCCGGTGATCGCGAACACGGAGGGATAACGCTGCGTGATGCTTTCGGGCTCCGCTCCCATGCAGCCGGTGACGATCACCTTGCCATTGGCCGCGAGCGCCTCGCCGATTGAGGAAAGCGACTCCTCCTTGGCGCTGTCGAGGAAGCCACAAGTATTCACCACCACCAGGTCGGCGCCTTCGTGCTGGCGCGAGAGCTCATAACCCTCCGCGCGCAGGCGCGTGATGATGCGCTCCGAATCCACCAGCGCCTTGGGGCAGCCGAGTGACACGAAGCTAATCTTCGGCGCCGGCGCCGGATCGGCCGCAGGCGCGGGACTGATGACGGTTTCCGTTGACATGGGGTAGGGGCTAGCCGCGATCGATGGCGATATCAAGGAATTGCGAACTGCGGAGGGGCCTTTCTGCTATGTAGGGAGGGCGCCTCGGAGCCGAAAGCATGCGACTTCTGCTGTTTGCAGCCTTGCTGATGATGACAGGGTTGACCGTGACCGAAGCCGCCGATGTCGGTGGCTGGCGCCAACCAGTCGCGGCCCCCGTGACGGCCTATCGGGCCGTTCCGCGTAGCCCGGCGGCGTCGCTGGTCTGGGCAGGAGATGCCTGCTGGCGCGGCTGCGCCATGGATTGCGGACGGCATTTTCGGGCTTGCCTCTCGGCGGACGCGCCCGAAAACTGCATCGCCCGGAACGACGCCTGCGACCGCTTCTGCCAGCGCGAATGCCGGTTCTATGGCGGGCCGCTGCTACCGATGGACTAGCGTCCGCCCCGTATCAACCAGGCGGGGCCTTCAGGAGCGCGTTGCGCATTTCTTTCGCAATCGTCGGATGCGCGCCTAGCGCCATCCGCTTTGCCAGCCACTCATCGAACGCCGGTATGGCATCGCGCATAGCTTTATACTGAGCGGCGAACTCATCGCGGACGATCTTCTTCGGTAGCTGGCTGTCGGCAATGCTGGCCGTTAGGGCCGCTTCACAGTCTTGGCTGGCCCCGTGGTGACGCAGCAAGGCAAGCGCCGACTCGTAGGGAGCTGCCACAATATCCTCGTAGTAGAGGATGAACGGCGTCTCCACCCCAAAATGTTCCTGAGCTATTCGAATGCCGCGCTGTTCTGACGCGATCAATGCAGCAACGGCCTCAGGGGATCGCGGGTCGACGTTGACAGCGCGCGGCGCCTGCGGCGTCTTGGTCGTGTGCCACATCCCCGTCGACGATGCGTTATATTTGGAAATCGCCTGCGAGAAGATGTCGCGACGATAGATAAGGCTCACCGTGGCATCGGCCGCGCGCCATGCTTCCCCTGGCACCAGCGTTAGCAAGCCCCGCAACCGAGCCGGCGTGACCTGGAAATAAAGCACCCCGTTTTTGGTCCAACGCAACAGCTTATGTTCTAGGAAAACGTCGAACCTATTGGGCTCCGCTATATTTGATAAGCGCTCTGGCGCGCCTTGGTTGAACAACTCTTTGCCGACACCAAAACCGCAACCCCGCAATATCGCGGCCAGATAGGAACTTCCGGACCGACCTGAGATCACGGATAATGCCACCCGCCTTACCGCGCGACGGTGGAGGATTTCCAGGAACTGATCGGTTTTCAGCCCAGACGTAAAATATTTATCGACCTGGACGCGTTCCACATTGTCCTCCGCACATTGAGCAAACATTGATGGGCACGCCGATGAGTGCCTATGCGCATTGCGGTTAGATAGATGGCTTTGGAGACCTGAAAACTGACTGGTGGCGGAAGGGGTGGCCCGTAAACTCCTCTCTACCGTGTCGAATACCGCACGAAAAGGCGTCGAAGAAGCCTTTTTTTACGGCGTTAGACGCGGTGGATATGGGTACAACCC
>JAXDOO010000006.1:0-5040 GCA_034668865.1 Alphaproteobacteria bacterium | reverse complement strand
GCCGGGCGAAGGCGTGTTGCCCGCCGGCCGGGATGCGGAAGCTGGCTTGCCGCTGCGACTGGCGGGCGAGCGCCTGCGTGTGACCGATCAGGCTTTACTGTCCGTCTTGGGCATTTCCCGCGTAATAATCCGCGAGCCGCGGCTTCGCCTCGTTCGCGCGCACGCCGGCAGCGCCGTCATAGCCGCAGGCTATAGCTGGATCGCCGAGACACTTGCTGCCGCAGGCGCTGTTGTCGTGCCCGATCCAAGCGATCGCGTTGCGCCGGATCTGACAGCAGCATTTCATCACGAGGGCAGCGATGCCATTCTCGTTCTGGGAGGGACGGGAAGTGGAACGCCGGACAGCAGCGTGATGGCATTGGCCAAGGCGGGACGCGTTGCGTTCCACGGCGTCGGGCTCATTCCCGGCGAAACGGCGGCGTTCGGCGTCGTCGGCGCGCGCACGGTGCTGTTGCTGCCGGGCCGCTTCGACGCCGCCCTCGCGGCATGGCTTACGCTCGGACGGCACTGGCTGAAGAAACTCAGCGGTGCGGATGAAGAAGACAGGATCGTCATGGCGCAGCTTGCGCGCAAGGTGACGTCGACCCTCGGCATGGCCGAGGTCGTCCCGCTGCGCTGCCGCGGCGGCAGCGCGGAACCGCTGGCGAGTGGCTACCTGTCTCATTCTGCACTGGCGCGCGCCGACGGCTGGATCCTCGTTCCGCCGGAAAGCGAAGGCTATCCGCCCGGCGCGCAAGTGGCAGTGAGACCGCTGCCATGACAGCCGACCTTCTTGCCGCCGTCCGCCGCGCCGCGGCCCAGGAACAATTCCTTGAAGTGGTGTCGGCTGAAGAGGCGACGGCGCGTTTCGAGCGCCATCTCGATCTGTCGCCGCTTGCAGCCGAGCCGGTCACGTTGACGGCGGCGCTCGGTCGCGTGCTGGCGCATGACGTGACCGCGCCGCTCGACGCACCGCCCTTTGACCGCTCCGGCGTCGACGGCTTCGCCTTGCGCGCAGCCGACACCGTAGGCGCCAGCGACACAACACCGCGCCGCCTGCGCCTGAACGCGGAAGTCATCGCCAGCGGGCATCCGCCGGTGATCGAAGTCGGCATGGAGACGGCGACGACCATCGCCACCGGCGGCGTGGTGCCGCGCGGCGCCGATGCGATCGTGATGGTGGAGCAAACAGAGCTGTTCGATGAGGCGGGTTCTCCCGGCGTCGAAATCCGCCGTGCGGTCTCGCCCGGCCAATTCATTTCCTATGCAGGCTCCGACATCGCGCGCGGAGAGATGCTGCTGCGGCGGGGCACGCGCATCGGCTCGCGCGAGATCGGCATGCTCGCGGCCTGCGGGCTGGCTGGCGTCGAGGTCGTGCTGCGTCCGAAGGTGGCGGTGCTCTCCACCGGTGATGAGCTGGTCGCGCTTGGCGAAGAGTTACGTCCAGCCGGTGTCTATGACAGCAACGGCGCGATCCTGGCTGCGGCCGTCGTGGAAGTGGGAGGCGAGCCGATCGCCTTCGGCGCTTTTCCCGACGACGAAGCGGCCTTGGAACAAGCCATACGCCGCGCATTGGCAAGCTGCGACCTGGTGCTGATAAGCGGCGGCACGTCGAAAGGCGCCGGCGACTTGTCGCACCGGGTTGTGTCGCGGCTCGGCAAACCGGGCGTGTTGGTGCACGGCGTGGCGCTGAAGCCGGGCAAGCCGCTCTGTCTCGCGGTCGTGGAGAAAAAGCCTGTGGCGGTGCTGCCGGGCTTCCCGACCTCCGCGATTTTCACCTTCCACTCCTACGTGGCGCCGGTGATCCGCGCGATGGCGGGCCTTCCGGCGGAGGCCGCGCAGATCGTCGACGCGCAGATCCCGGTGCGGGTCGCGTCTGAACTGGGCCGCAAGGAATTCGTGCTGGTGGCGCTCGTGCCTGGCGAAGACGGTCCGGTGGCATTTCCCACCGCTAAGGGTTCGGGCGCGGTCACCGCTTTTTCGCAGGCCGATGGATTTATCGAGGTCGATGCGCTCGCTTCCGCGCTGGACGCCGGCAGCACCGTGCGTGTCACGCTGATCGGCGACAAGGCGCAGCTTCCCGATCTTGTTGTGATGGGAAGCCATTGTGTCGGGCTTGACGTCGTGACGGGTCGGCTGGCCGAACAAGGAATAAAGACGCGCATCATTGCGGTCGGCAGTATGGGAGGGCTCACCGCGGCCCGCCGCGGCGAATGCGACATCGCGCCGGTGCATCTCATTGATCTTGCGACGGGCCGCTATAACGAACATCTCCAGGGGGAGGGGCTTTCGCTCCAGCGCGGCTGGCAACGCATGCAGGGTGTGTTGCATCGACCGGGCGACGACCGTTTTGCCGGCCGCGATGCAAAAGGCGCGTTGCGGGCCGCGCTCGCCGATCCCGCCTGCCTGATGGTCAATCGCAATACGGGTGCCGGCACCCGCATCCTGATCGATCAGTTGTTATCCGGCAAAAGACCACCTGGCTACGCCAATCAGCCGAAGTCGCATAACGCGGTCGCCGCAGCGGTGGCGCAAGGCCGCGCTGATTGGGGAATCGCGATTGAATCGGTGGCGCGGCTATACGGTCTGCAATTCCTGCCGCTGTCGCCGGAGTCCTACGACTTCCTGTTACCGGATGGCCGGCGCGAGCAGCCGGCGGTGCAGGCCTTCATCGCCGCGCTCAAGGATGACACGGTCAAAGAGCGCATCCGGGCGCTCGGTCTGCACCCGGATGACGCCTGATGCAGCGATCCGCGCGCGCTAAGCCATCGCCGGTTCGTCTTCCAGCATGAAACCTGCCCCCAGGAGGACGACGGCGAGCGCCACATGCAGCCAATGGTCCGCAGTGTTCATCGCCACGAGTCCCAGCAGCATCGGACCGCCCGTCACCAAACCGAGGATGGCGACCAGCGCATAAACCACGCCGACGATCTTCAACGCCAGCGCGGCACCTAGCGTACTATAGGCGCCCGCCAGGAGCACGCCGCCGCTGGCCAGATGGACGATGTTATGCGTGGTATTGACCACGAAAAACCCGGTCGGCGACAACAGCGGATTGGGGAAGAAACCGAGAATTCCCACCACCAGAAACACAATGCCAAGAACGACGGCAGCTGTCTTTGCATTCAAGTCCATGGAAACCCCCTTGAATCACGATAAGACTTCCTGATTCTGCCCTCGTGTTGGAAGGAACACAAGCTAATGTAGACTTGTTGTTAAAATCTGGTCGGAGTTTTCGTCCAACATGAGGTGTTGTCGGGTGGTGGTCATCGCGTTGCGATCTTGCGTGCTTTTATTGAGCCTCGCCGCTTTGCTTGCTCCGGCGGCGGCACAGATGCGCGGCCACGGCGGGCCGGTACGCGCAGTCGGTATTTCAGCCGACGGCAGCTTTGCGGTCTCCGGCAGCTTCGATACCTCGGCGATCCGCTGGTCGCTGACGCGTAGCGCAGCCGAACAGGTGCTACGCTTCCATGATGGCGCGGTGAATGCCGTGGCGGTGCTGAAGGACGGCCGCGTGATCACGGCAGGCGAGGAAGGGCGCATCGCCATCTGGCGTAGCCCGGACCCAACGCCAGCCAGCGTGCTGGAAGGGCATACCGCTCCCGTCGTCTCGCTCGCGCTTTCGCCTGACGGAGCGACGCTGGCATCGGCCTCCTGGGATCACAGCGTGCGGTTATGGCCGCTCGCGGGCGGCGTGCCGCGCGAGCTGCAAGGCCATTCGCAGAACGTCAATGGCGTGGCTTTTGCGTCGGACGGGCAGTCGCTGGTAAGCGCCGGCTATGACGCCACGCTGCGCATTTGGCCGCTGGGCGCGACCGGCGCGCCCGTGATCAGGACTCTTCCGTCGCCGCTTAATTCAGTCGCTGTGGCGCCCGATGGCGAGATCGTCGCAGCGGGAGCGGATGGCAATCTCTATTTCCTCACGCCCGCGGGCGAACAGCGTGGCGAGGTCAAGGCCGCGACCACGCCGATCATCGCTTTGGCTATTTCCGGAGACGGCAAGCTCATCGCGGCCGCCGGCATTCGCGGCTCGGTGACGATCGTCGAGCGGGCTGAGCGCAAGGTTTCACGTACGCTGGTCGGGCCCGGACTGCCGGTCTGGTCGGTTGCGTTCTTTCCCGACAGCAAGACGCTGCTCACCGGCGGTGCCGACCGCATGGTGCGGCGCTGGGATGCGGTGAGCGGCGAGCATGTCGGCTCTGTGACGATGGGCGGGCCGGAAGATCCGCTCGCGGTCTATGCCGGCGATCCCGGGGCGGAAGTCTTCCGCGGCTGCGTTGCCTGCCACACGCTCAGTGCCGATGAAGGCAATCGCGCGGGCCCGACGTTGGCCGGCATTTTCGGGCGCAGGATCGCGACACTGCCCGGCTACAATTTCTCCCCCGCTCTGAAGAAGCTCGACATCATATGGACGCCGGAAACGGTGGCGAAGCTGTTCGAGGTCGGACCTGCCGCCTATACGCCGGGCACCAAGATGCCGGAGCAGACCGTCGGCTCGCGTGAGGACCGCGAGGCATTGGTGAAATTCCTGGAAAAAGCGACGAAGAAAAACTGACTTGATCTCATGTTCTCTTTGTCATGGCCGCACCTGTTGCGGCCATCTCGCTTAGGAAGGCAGTGCCTTTCTTGTCGGGATGGCCGGGACATCAGGGCGTTTACGCCCGTCTTCGCGGGCTAAGCCCGGCCATGACAATCAGTTAGCCGTCCGACTTTTGTGCTGCTTGTTCGCGCTCGCGCAGATAATCTTCCGTGGTGCGCGGAGGCGGGCGCGGCGGCGCCCCATAAGGATCGAAATTCTCGTTGCTGACCGCGGTGACGCGGCAGTCCTCGCACATCTTGATGATGTCGAGCCGCTGCGCGGAGCCTTGGAACATCCAGTGCCGGCCTTCCAGCTTGGCGGCGACGCGTTCGATGGTGCTGCGGGTGCCGAACGGTTTGTCGCAGCGGATGCAATGGAACGGCTCTTCCTGTTTCAACACGCGCGCGGCCGAGGTGGCGGTGCGGAAATCGAGCTGCGGCCGCAGCGTGATAACCTTTTCAGGACAGGTCGCGGCGCAAAGT
>JAXDOO010000005.1:0-4415 GCA_034668865.1 Alphaproteobacteria bacterium | reverse complement strand
CTCTCGCGCACCTGGCAGATGCTATTCAAGGGCATCGCCGACGTGCAGAGCGCGCCGAAGCCGCTCGCCGCCGCCGAGATGGTGCTGGTGCGCATCGCCTATGCGGCCGACCTGCCGGCGCCAGAGGACGTCATCCGCTCGCTCAGCGATGGCGGCGACGCGGCTACGGCACGAGGCCCGTCGGGTAATGGCGGCGCTGCGGCATCCGCAGGGTCCGCTCCACGGCCGGCATTGCAACAGGCGCGCGGGAGCGCACAGCCGATGCGCGCGCCTGCGCCTTCCTCTGCGCCCCGTGCGCAGCTCGCACCGGCAGCAGTCCAAGAGGTCGCAACCGATGCAGCCCCGCTGGTCGTCGGAAAGTTCGAGGATCTGATCGCGCTCGCGGCCGAGAAGCGCGACCTGCAGATGAAGATTTCGCTCGAGCGCGACGTGCGCCTGGTGCGCTTCGAGGACGGCCAGCTCGAGATCGCGCTTGAGGCCGGCGCGTCAAAGGCATTGGTGCACGACCTCGCGCGCAAGCTGTCGATCTGGACCGGCCGGCGCTGGATGGTCGTCGTCTCGGCGGAAGCCGGCGCCCCGACCGTGAAGGCGCAAGCCGAGACACGCCAGCAGGAGCTGCAGACCGGCGTCGCGGCCGATCCACTGGTGCAGGCGGTGCTGAACCGCTTCCCCGGGTCGCAGATCGTCGGCGTGCGGGCGCGCGGCGCGCCGGAGGAACCTCCTCCGCTCAGCGACGTTCCGCCCGTGGACGACGGTTCCGCGTTCGACGCCGAGGTGCCGGCCGACGATGGCGACGACGACCTATAGGCAGGAGAGCGCGATGGCGGATTTCATGGGCCTGATGAAGCAGGCCACACAGCTGCAGTCGAAGATGCAGGCCTTGCAGGCCGAGCTCGACGAGATCGAGGTGGAAGGCGCCGCCGGCGGCGGGCTCGTGATGGTGCGGATGACGGCGAAGGGCGACCTCAAGGGCGTGAGCATCGACCCGTCCTTGATGAAGCCCGAGGAGAAGGAGATCGTCGAAGACCTCATTGTGGCCGCGCACGCCGAGGCGCGCCGCAAGGCCGAAGCCACAATGCAGGAAAAGATGAAGGGCCTCACCGGCGGCCTGCCGCTGCCTCCGGGACTGAAGCTGTTTTGATTTTGACGAGGTTCATGACCGAGTCGACACTTCCTGCAAATACAGGATGCATTTATCGGTCGACAACTATCCTAGGTAGGATTACAAACGGCCCCGGGTCATCGTTCGGAGCGTCACTATGATCAGACGTCCAGGCGACACGACACCAGAACCTCCCGGCGGCCGCGCGGCGGAGCGGTTGCGGATGTTCGAGGAGGCGCGTCGCCCCAAAGACGTCATCCAGCAGAAGCAGGATAAGAAACCGCCGCGTGGCGCGAAGAAGGATGCCCCTTCAAAAAAAGGGGTGCCTTCCGATGAGAAGCAAGATCGACGCAAGGATTGATCGGCGCGCGGCAAAGAAGAAGACGAGGCCGCCGTTCTCGGGCAAAGTTCTTCGCCGGCTGTTTTTCTATCTCAATGAGCGTGAGCCCGCGCTCAACACGGAGTTGGCTGCGACGCTGGCTCTCCCCAAGTCGGCACTTCCGAAATTCGCGTTCGCCAAGACACGAACGGGCCGCGCGGCAAAGGCGGCTGCCGTGCCCAAGAAGCGGGGGCGGCGCCGCGCCGCGTCCCCTGTTGCGAAATCATTCGCGACGGCGATCGCCAAGGCGGCAACCCAGGTCGCACGTCCGCCCCGACGGGCGCAGACTGCTCGTGCCAGAAAGTCCGGTCCGCCGCCCGCTCCGTCCGCGACGGCGTGGCAGTTCATCGGACCTTCCCGCATCCCGGAAGGGCAGACCTACGGAACAAACCGCATCGACGTCATCGGCCGACTCTCGAGCATTGCCGTTGATCCAAAAAATCCCAAACATTTGCTGGTCGGTGCGGCTGGCGGCGGTATTTGGGAAAGCGGCGACACGGGTTCGACCTGGAAGCCGCGTAGCGACCAACTGCCATCGCTTGCGATAGGGGCAATTACATTCGATCCGAAGGCGCCGAAGACCATCTATGCGGGAAGCGGCGAGGGAAATTTTTACGCTAATCTCGGTGCCGGCGTTTTCAGATCGACCGACGGTGGCACGACCTGGGCGGTGCTCGCATCCGCGCCTTTCGTCGGCATCGGATTCTATGACCTCATCGTCGATCCCCAGAACACTAAGTTCCTTTATGCCGCAACCACCAACGGATTCTACAAATCAACAAACGGCGGCAGCACGTGGAGCCAGAAGCGGGCGGTAAAATGCTGGGATCTCAGCGTGCATCCCGGCGGCGGGGCCACCGAAATCCTGGCGGCATTTGAGGACGGCCTTTTCGTCTCGACCAATACCGGAGATTCGTTCAGTCCGGTAACTCTCCCGTTCGCGCCAACGACATGGAATCGACTGGCCGTCGACCGTGTCCAAGCCGCACCCGACATCGCTTACGTTTTCGGCGCCAGCACACGCGCGTTCTTATGGCGCCGGTCGGGGACGACGTGGACCAGGATCACAACCATTCCAGTAATCGATATCAGCCAAGCTTGGTACGACTGGTTTGTTGCTGCCAGGCCGGACGACAAGAACGAGGTTTACCTCGGGGCCATCGACACGTTCAAAGGCAGGCTGTCCGGCTCGTCATGGACGTTCAAGGACGTCACCACGCAGGGCAGCAATAGCATCCATCCAGATCAGCACTGCCTGACCTTCTCGCCGGACGACTCACGGATCATCTATGCCGGAAATGACGGCGGGATCTATCGTTCTGCAAATGGTGGCACCACTTGGAAAGCGCTCAACGACGGTCTGGGTATTACCGAGATCGAATACCTCGGCAGCGATCCAAATACATGGAAGTGGCTCATCGCGGGCACGCAGGACAATGGAACCATTCGGTTCACTGGCGACACCGTGTGGGAGCACATCGCCGATGGTGATGGCGGCGATTGCGGCGTAAACCAGCTCAGCCCGAATACAGTTTATCACTCATACTTCGACGTCACCCTCGATCGGTCCAACAACAAGGGCGATACATGGACCGATCTGGCCCCTACCAGCATGGCGGCGCTTTTCTATCCGCCTGTGGAAGTATCGGGAATGACAGTTGCGATCGGCGGCGCGTCGCTCGTCGTCACGCGAAACGGCGCGGCCCCGTGGACGATTGTTTCGCTCGGTTTGGCCGCGGGTGACCTAGCGACCGCGATGCGGGCGATTGACGCCAATACGCTGGTGGTGGGAACCCAGGCGGGTCGCGTCGTGAAAGTCGCGTGGAACGGCAGCGCGTGGGCCAAGAGCACGCTGACGTCACCGACTCCGCGGTACATCAGCTGCATCGCGGTCGACCCGAGCAATCCGGCTCGTTACTGGGCCACAATTTCGCAGATGGGCGGGCCCATGGTGTATCGCTCGGACAACGGCGGCGGCACGTGGGTCGCCAGCACGAGTGGCCTTCCGAAGATTCCAATGAATTCGGTCGTGGTCGATCCGGCAAACTTCAAACGCGTTTGGGTGGCGGCTGATGTCGGCGTCTATCAAACGACCGATCTCGGCGCCAGCTGGAGCCTGTTCTCCAGCGGGCTTCCTAATGCGATGGCGGTCGATCTCTTGTTCCACAAACAGGACCGCATGCTGATCTGCGGCACACGCAATCGCGGCGCATGGGTGATTGCGGTGTGATCCACGCGCGCGGAATGGGAAGCGATTTCGACGGGTGCGGTTGGCACCCCGACTTACCCGTGAATGAGTTTGCCGGTTGTAACGACCGTTGAAGGTTTTTCAAGCCAATGTTGTAACCTCGAGGAGGGACGCATGTTTTCGCTGGTGAAGAATCTCGGCGTTCAAGTCGCCCTTAAACAGGAGGCCGTTCCATTCCTGGCCGCCTTCCTGATTGCTGAGTTTCTTTTCAAGTTTAAGAGCTTCACGCTGGAATGCCTTGCCTTTCTTGCAACTTGGTTTGTTCTAAGCTTCCTTCAGTCGCTTATCTTTCGGGCATGGCGGGGACAGCGCCCTAATCCTTGAACTGAGCTTGACGCGCTGAATCTACTTGCCTTGGTCCGCCAGACAACTGTCTTAGCGCGGCTCGTCGGAAGTAGCGTGTTTCGTATATGGCGCGAAGGGTCATTGAGCCGCGCGAATTACTCTGGCGCCAATCATCCGGATCGCACTTCGCTCGACCGGGCTGGACGTTTACCGCGGCGCGCGCTTCGCCAAGATTCGCTGCAGCGTGCGGCGATGCATGTTGAGCCGGCGCGCGGTCTCCGAGACGTTGCGTCCGCAGAGTTCGTAGATGCGCTGGATGTGTTCCCAACGCACGCGGTCGGCCGACATCGGATGTTCGGGCGGCTCCGCCTTCTTGCCTTCGAGCGCGAGCAGCGCCGCGA
>JAXDOO010000004.1:0-3403 GCA_034668865.1 Alphaproteobacteria bacterium | reverse complement strand
CCCGCTTCCGAAGTTCGTGATACAGCGCGGCACCCTCTGACACGAACTTCGGAAGCAAAGGGGGCACTAGCAACTTTATGATTCTAGTGCCGCTTTTCGATTTGAAGTTCCTATCGAGCCTTTCTGCAGGTGGTGTAGGAACTTCAAATCGGCGGCACTAGCCCATCCCTTTCATCGCGCGTGAACGCTGCTGGCGATCCGCCATCGGCGCTGTCATGATCGCGCCCGCGATGGGACCAGGCGCCGAGAGAGCGGGCGAGGGGGTGATGCAAGGCGGGGCGGCCTTGCCGCCGCGCGCGATTGCCACGCTGCGCGGCGTCGGCAAAACCTTTCCCAGCGGTGTCACCGCCGTCAAAAATCTCGACCTCGACATCCAGGAAGGCGAGTTCGTCTCGCTGCTCGGTCCATCAGGCTGCGGCAAGTCCACCGCGCTGCGCATGCTGGCGGGTCTGGTCCCACCCTCGCAAGGCACCATTGCCTGGCGTGAGAGGAGAGCCCCAGGGGACCTAAGTTTTGTCTTCCAGGCGCCGACGCTGATGCCGTGGGCAACGGTGGCCGGCAATGTGCGGCTGCCGCTGATGCTGCTCGGGCGCGAGAAGCAATCCGCAGCGCCACGACTGCAGCAGACTTTGGAACGCGTCGGGCTCGGTGCTTTCGCGCGCGCCTATCCACGCGAATTGTCCGGCGGCATGATGATGCGGGTCTCCATCGCCCGTGCGCTGGTTACCGATCCGAAGCTACTGCTGATGGATGAGCCTTTTGCCGCGCTCGACGAGATCACCCGTTTCAAACTCAATGACGACCTGCTCGCGCTGTGGCGGCAGCTCCGCAAGACGGTGGTCTTTGTCACCCATTCAGTATTCGAATCCGTCTATCTGTCGCAACGCATCGTGGTGATGACGCCGCGGCCCGGGCGCATCTTTCAGGAAATCGTCATCGACGCGCCTTATCCTCGCGACGAAAGTTTCCGCACCTCGGCGGAATATGCCGCGCTTTGCCGGATGGTGTCGCAGGCATTGGCGCGAGCTTCCGGTGCCGCATCATGAACGAGCGCGCGCTCCGCATCCTGCTGCCCGCCATTGCGCTGGCGCTTGGTGTCCTGGCGTGGGATCTGGCCGTACGGATCGAAGGCATTCCACCTTATGTGCTGCCGTCACCCGGCCTGGTCTTCGCTACGCTTTTTTCAGATTGGTCCATCCTGGGCCCCTCACTCGCGGTCACGCTGCTCACGACGTTGCAAGGCTTTCTCCTTGCCTTGATCGGCGGCATCGGGCTGGCGGTGCTGTTCAACCAGTCGCGGCTGGTCGAATATTCGCTTTATCCCTATGCGGTGGCGTTGCAGGTGACGCCGGTGGTGGCGATCGCGCCGCTGCTCCTGATCTATCTGCCGCAACCCGCTGCGGTGCTGGCTTGCGCCTGGATCGTCGCCTTCTTCCCGGTGCTGGCCAATACCACGCTCGGGCTCAATTCGGCGGATCGCAATCTGGTCGACCTATTCCGGCTTTATGGCGCGTCGCGCTGGCAGATATTGCGCCATCTCAAGCTGCCGTCAGCCTTGCCTTACATTCTCGGCGGGATGCGCATCGCGGGGGGGCTGGCGCTGATTGGGGCGGTGGTGGCGGAAATCGCCGCCGGTTCGGCCGGTGCGGGCTCCGGGCTCGCCTATCGCATCGCTGAGTCGGGCTATCGGCTCGACATTCCGCGCATGTTCGCGGCGCTATTGTTGCTGTCGGTCGTGGGCGTCGCGATCTTCTTCGCGCTCACTTTCCTGTCGCAGCTCTTGCTGCGCCGCTGGCACGAGAGCGCGCTGCAGCCGGAAGGCTAGCGTAATCCTGTGAGGTACAACAGGATTCCGGCGAGCGAGCTTGCTGCCAGCACCGGCATCATTCCCACCTTGAACTGGAAGATCGCGACCGCCGCGGCAAGGGAAAGCGCCGCCGCCCAAGGGTCGATGCTCGCCAACACCGGCGCATCGAAGGCAAAGCCATAGCCACGCACCGGACGCACCTCGACGAATACGACGTGAATGGCGAACCAAAGCGCGAGATTGAGGATCACGCCCACCACCGCGGCGGTAATGGCCGACAGCGCGGCGCTCAGCGACTTGTTGCCGCGCAGCTTCTCGATGAAAGGCGCACCGAGGAAAATCCAGAGAAAGCAGGGCGCGAAAGTGACCCAGGTGGCGAGCAGGCCGCCGAGGGTTGCCGCCAGCATCGGCGGCAGCGTACCGGGATCGCGGAACGCCGCCATGAAGCCCACGAATTGCAGCACCATGATCAGCGGGCCGGGCGTCGTCTCCGCCATGCCGAGGCCGTCGAGCATTTCGCCCGCGCTCACCCAGTGATAGTGCTCCACCGCCTGCTGCGCGACATAGGCCAGCACCGCATAAGCGCCGCCGAAGGTCACCATTGCCATTTTGCTGAAGAATACCGCGATCTGGCTGAAGACATTGTCGCTGCCGAGCGTTAGCAGAAGCGCGATGACCGGCGTGAGCCATAAGGTCAGCCAGATCGCGGCAGCGCGCAGGGCGCGGCCCGCCGTCGGATGCACATGATCCGGCGCCTCGTCGCCGAGCAGGCTGTCGACCGCGGCGGTTTGCTTGCCACCCGCGCCATGGCCGCTCTCCACCTGGAACGCCTTCCAGCCGTACCAGCCGCCGAGGAAGCCAATCAGCGCGGCGCCGAACACGATGATGGGGAATGGTACGTCGAGAAAGAAGATGCCGAAGAAGGCGGCGCCCGCCATCGCGAGCATCACATTGTTCTTCAACGCGCGCTTGCCGACGCGCACCACCGCTTCAATTACGATGGCGAGCACGGCGGCCTTCAGGCCGAAGAACAGCGCTGCTACGACGCCGACCTGTCCATAGGCGGCATAGACATAGCTCAGCGCCATGATGGCGATGATGCCGGGCAGGATGAACAGCAGGCCCGCCATCAGGCCGCCGAGCGTGCGGTGCATCAGCCAGCCGACATAGGTGGCAAGCTGCTGCGCCTCCGGTCCCGGTAGCAACATGCAATAGTTCAAGGCATGCAGAAAGCGGGTTTCGGAAATCCAGCGTTTCTCCTCCACCAGGATGCGATGCATCACCGCGATCTGACCCGCCGGCCCGCCGAAGCTCAGGGCGGCGATGCGCAGCCAGACGCGGAAGGCTTCGCCCCAGGAAACGCCGTGTTTGAATGTGGTGGTTCGGCTGGTCGTTTCGGCCGCGGGCATATCTAATCTCCCTCAGCTGCTACTTCGCCACTTTGCCGCACCATATGACACGTCATCAAATGCCGTCACGCTGTCAGCTTTGGTCCAGAGTCCGATTTGGCCGGCTTCCGAAAAGGTGCCGTCTTCGACCTCAAAGGCAGGTTTGCCGTTGAAGATTACTATGAAATGGCTGCCGGCAAACTCTACG
>JAXDOO010000003.1:0-36125 GCA_034668865.1 Alphaproteobacteria bacterium | reverse complement strand
GCCGGTGCCGACGCGGCCGGCGTAATGCAGCTTTCCGTCCCGATTATACGCAAGAATCAAAGCACCGATCGCGCGCGGGTCAACGGTCGATGGTGCGTAGCCCGCCACGACGAATTCCTGCCGGTCGGAACATTTGGCCTTGATCCAATCGCCGCCGCGCCCGGGACGGTAAGGCGCGTTGCGACGCTTGGAGATGATGCCTTCCAGCCCGATCTTGCACGCATGCTTGAGCAGCGTCGTTCCGGATTCGGTGAAATGCTCGCTCAGGCGTACTTGGGGAAGATCGGATCCCTCTAGCAAATCGGCCAGAGCCTGCTTGCGCGTTTCCAGCGGCACGGCCGTGAGGTCGTAACCGTCGCGGTACAGCAGATCGAAGACGTAGTAGACGAAGTTTTCGCTGTGGCCTTTCTTCAAGTCCTGTTGCAGTTGCGAGAAGGTTGCGACCCCGTTGTCGTTCTCGGAAACTATTTCGCCGTCGAGAACCGCCTGCTCCACCGGCAGGCTCTCCAGTGTCTCCGCGATCGGGGCAAATTTCTCGGTCCAGTCGAGCGCCTTGCGCGTCAGGAGTCGGATGTCGCCGTTGTCAATCCGCGCCTGCATGCGATAGCCGTCAAACTTGATTTCATGAAGCCAGTCGGCGCCGTCCGGCGCGGTGACGCCGAGAAGTGCCAAAGACGGCGGGATGAAAGCGGGCAGGGAAGTGAGGCGCGCGCCTGGGACCGGATCGGCCTTTGCCTTCTTGGTCTTCGCCTTGCGTTTGCCGGCTTTGCTGAGACTTTTGCCGTGGCGCGCGCGCGTTGCGGCTTTCGGTTTGGCTTTGGCGGTCTTCTTGGCAATCTTCTGCGCCGGCTTCGCGCTACGCGCCCGCTTTAAGCCGGCAGCATTCTCTTTCACCGAGCGATTGCTCTGCCACACGGCGCCTTCGGCGCCGGCGATCTCATCCAGGCTCCGGCCGGTCGCAGCCGAAAGGTTCTCTTCCTCGAGGATGTCAGGGTCTTTGGCGCCGCGGGCAAATTCGTCATCGGATTTGATCAAGAGCCAATTTTCGCGCTTCTCGCCCGGACGTTTATGCATACGCACGAGATGCCAGCTGCCGTGCAGCTTCGTCCCCTCGAGACGAAAATTGAGATGACCTTTCTTGTAACCGCGGTGTGGATCACCTTCTGGCTCCCAGGTGCCTCGGTCCCAGATCATTACGGTACCGCCGCCGTATTGACCCTGCGGAATCGTGCCCTCGAATTTGTTGTATTCGATCGGATGGTCTTCCACATGAACCGCGAGCCGCTTTTCACCAGGAACAAGGCTCGGGCCGCGGGTCACCGCCCAGCTCTTCATCACGCCGTCGAGTTCAAGCCGCAGATCGTAATGCAGCCGAGTCGCCGCATGCTTCTGGATGACGAAGGCATTGCCCCCGCGCTTTCCGGTTTTGCCGCGCGGCTCGGGCGTGATCCCGAAGCGGCGTTTGGTCCAGTAGGTCTGAAGAGCCATTGGTCCGCGTCTGATTACAACGAAATTGCAACGTCATAGACAATCTGTGGTTCCTCGCGGCTCCATTGCCGCCGGAACAATTCACCAACGCCCAGAGTTTATTCTCCAGCAGTTACAACAATGAGGAGACGTCCCATGTTAGGCTGGGCTCTTACCTTTCTTGTCGTTGCCCTGATCGCCGCGCTTCTCGGATTCGGCGGCATCGCAGGCGTGGCAGTCGAAGCGGCTAAACTTGTGTTCTTCGTCGCGATCGTCCTTTTCGCGATCTCTGCGGTCGTCGCGCTGTTGCGCGGCCGGTCGCCGACAGTCTCTTAAGCTGCGGGAGGGCCAAGTGCAGAAGGGCCCGTCGCGCAAGCCGGCGGGCCCTTTGCATTGGGAGGACGAATTAGGCTCTTTCGGTGCGGGCGAGAATAGCGCGGGTGGTGCGGTCGGGGCCGAAATCATCGACACTTTCGACCGACATCAACTCTGACAGGCGGGTACGGGCCCGATTGACGCGGCTCTTGATGGTGCCGACAGCGCACTCGCAGATCGTTGCCGCTTCCTCGTAGGAAAATCCTGAGGCCCCCACCAGCACCAGCGCTTCTCGCTGATCCGGCGGCAGCTTGGCCAACGCCGTGCGGAATTCTTCAAATTCAACCCGGCCATACTGCTCCGGATGCGATTTCAGCGTTTCGGCATAGCTGCCGTCGCCGTCCTCGACCTCACGCCGGCGCTTGCGATATTCCGAGCGAAAATGATTGCGCAGAATGGTGAACAGCCAAGCGGACATGTTCGTGCCGGGCTGGAACGAATTGATATTGGCCAAGGCGCGCAACAGCGTTTCCTGCACCAAGTCGTCCGCGCGGTCGACGTTCCCGCACAATGAAATGGCGAAGGCGCGCAGGCTGGGGACTGCTGCCAGGACAGCATCTCGGACGGACGCGTCCAGAGCCATTACCGCGACTCCTTGTCATCCGGCTTATCTAGGCGATTCAAGAGATCCGCAAAGCGGTCCGGTACTCCCTGATTGAGCACTTCGTCATACAGGGCGCGGAGCTGTTGGCCGATCTTTGCTTGAATATCGCGACCCAATTTCGCGTCGGGCTTGCCTGGGCTAGTTCCAGTTTCCATCTGCGAACGGGTTCCGGTTGATTTGGCGTCTTTCATGCGTCCCTCACCGGCCCTTTTTGCTTAAAAGCGGCCGGCCCCCCTTGCGTCATCGGAGTAAAAGTCTCACTTGCAGGTTTCGTTCCATAGTTAGGGGAACTTTTTTGGCAATGAGCGGTTCCATTGCCTTAGAGCGGATTTGAATTATTGTATGCCCTCAGGGGGTCGCCGGGGGTTTTCCGAATCGAACTGGGAGGGTTTTCCGTGTCGACGTCTCAAGCCGTAGCGCAACATTTGCCCTATCTCCGCCGCTATGCCCGCGCCTTGACCGGGAGCCAGAGCTCTGGCGATGCCTATGTGGCCACGACCCTGGAGGCCCTGATCGAGGACCCCAGCGTGCTGGAAAAGGCGGCCTCCACCCGAGTCGCGCTCTATCGACTTTTCACCAAGATCTGGAATTCCGTACCCGTCAACGACGCCACCGAGCCGGCGAGCCGGGATATGCCGGTGGAGCAGCGGCTTTCGCATATCACCCCGAAGCCCCGCCAAGCTTTCCTGCTTGTCGCCTTGGAGGGGTTGTCGGAAGATGACGCAGCGAAGGTCCTGGACGTCGATGTGCCCACCCTGCGGCGGTTAGTGGAGGAATCGGGCCGTGAGCTGGCAGCCGAGATCGCCACTGACGTGTTGATCATCGAAGACGAGACTTTTATCGCGATGGATTTGGAGGGCCTCGTCGAAAGCCTGGGCCATCGCGTGCTCGGTGTCGCGCGCACCCATTCGGAAGCGATCGCGCTGGCCAAGGCCAAGCGCCCCGGTCTGATCCTTGCCGACATCCAACTGGCCGACGGCAGTTCCGGCCTCGACGCGGTCAACGAATTGTTGCGGCTTTTTGAAGTGCCGGTGATCTTCATCACCGCCTATCCGGAAAGATTCCTCACCGGGCAGCGGCCGGAGCCGGCCTTCCTAATCGCCAAGCCGTTCCAGCCGGCGACCGTTTCGGCCGTGCTCAGCCAGGCGCTGTTCTTTGAGCGCAAGGCCAAGCGCCGCGAGCACCGCGCCACGGCTTAGAGCCGCTACCTCCGCCGCGCTGTCGCACCGCCGTCTACATTTGCCTTTGCCTTGGCATTAACGCGGCGCAGTCGCGACTCCAAATCTTGCATCCGCTCTTCGACGGCAGCGATGTCATCGCTCCGAGACTTGCTTTTTGCTGCCATGAGGAAAATTGCTTTCCCTGCGGCACGGCAGCGAAATGGGGGGCAGTCGCAAGCGTTCGACGCAAAGAGGCGCAGCCGGCAGATGGCCAGCTACGCCTAATTGAAGGCCGCGCGAAGGGGAGGGGATGCGGCCGATCCTCAATTTCAATGCGCGGGCAGCAATCAAGGTTCCGCCGCAACCACGCGCTTGATCATCTTGGTTCTATCGTACGGAACCGCAGTGGTGTCGCCGCAGTTGCGACACCACATCAGATAATTGGTTATTGTTCTGTGAGAATGCTTGGTGCGGCCATATGAGAAACAATTGACGACAGCATCCTCCCGCAAAGACAGCGCGCCAGCAGGCCAATTTCCGCCTGAGCAGCTGGAAGCTGCCCTCGCGGAAGCGAACATCTATGTCTTCCGCCAGGATGAGGATCTTCGCTACACCTGGGTTTACGGCCCCCCTGGCGGCGATGGCCTCACCGGCCGCACCGATGAGGAGCTCTTGCCATCGCGCGAACGCGAGGCCGTGGTCGCCGTCAAGCAACGGGTGTTGCAGAGCGGCGTGCCGGCGGATTGCGAGGTATCTTATACCTTGCCGGAAGGCCGCAAGCTCTTCGCCTTGCATGTGCATCCAATCCTTGGGCCCGACCGCAAAGTCGTCGGCATCACCACCACCGCCATTGATATTTCCCGTGTACGCTCGCTGGAGAGCGAACACCGCGATCTGAGCGAGCAACTGGCTGGCACCTTGCAGCGCTATGAGACCGCGCTACGCGGATCGAATGTCACTGTTTATACGCAAGATCGCGACTTGCGTTACACCTCCATCAGCAATCCCATATTCGAGCGTAAGATCGATGAGATCATCGGTCATACCGACGAGGATGTACTCCCGGCGGCCAGCCGCTCGGCGATCATCGCCTTGAAGCGTGCCGCGCTGGAAACCGGCAGCCCGCAGGATAGCGAGGTCTGCATCCAGACAGCTTCCGGCGAACGCTGGCATGATCTGCACATTGAGCCCCTGCGAGACATCATGGGCGCCATCGTCGGCCTGAGCTGCGCAGCGGTTGACATCACTGAGCGCAAGGAGGGGGAAGCGCATCTGCGCCTATTGATGCGCGAATTGACGCATCGCTCGAAGAATCTGCTCGCCGTGATCCAGGCTATGGCGCGGCAGACGGCACGGCACGTCGGCTCCATCGACGGCTTTCTCATGCAATTCGGTGCGCGCTTGCAGGCGCTGGCGACCTCGCACGACCTTCTGGTGCAGGAAAGCTGGTACGGTGTTTCGCTGTATGAGTTGGTGCGATCCCAACTTGGGCATTACCTTGATAGGGTCAGCACCCAGGTTTCGCTCAATGGCCCGACCGTCGTGCTGAAGCCGGAAGCGGCGCAAAGCCTAGGGCTGGCACTGCACGAATTGGCTACCAATGCAGCAAAATACGGAGCGCTTTCCGTGCCGAAGGGACATGTTTCCATCTGCTGGAAGCGGATGCCTGCAACTGAAGGTCACGGAGTTGAGATCTGCTGGGACGAGGAGCACGGACCCAAGGTCAAGCCGCCCAAGCAGCGCGGCTTCGGCAGCATGGTGATTGAGCAAAATCTTACGCGCTCCCTGGACGCCGAGGTAACCATGGACTTCACCCCCGCCGGGGTACGCTGCCGGATTGTCATCCCGGTCGTTCAATTGTCGGTCGGTCGCTAAGAGTTGACTGCTTGCGGCCGGAACCTGCTGCTACTGCGCACGTTGACCCGCCAAATCTTCCTTGCCCTCAGCGCCCCCATCTGCGCCCGGAGCGCCGTTGCTGGTATATTGGAGAGATCCGATGTGCGCACTTTTGCGTTATTCCGCCGGCGGCCTCGCCGCGCTTCTGATGACCGCTTACGTCGCCGTCTCCGCCGAGAGCGGCCTTAGTGCCTTCCGGCCTACTGTCATCGAACCCGCTGGGGCGGCGCAAACCACCATCGTGAACCGAATGATTAAAGGCGACCGTGAACTCACGGCTCGCGACGTACGCGTCCCGACATCTGCGAACGAGAAGCGCAAGCCTGCGGCGGCCAAGGAACCGAAAATCCTTGAGGGTTGCGATCCTGCATTCAGTCCGCTGATGGCGTCAGCCAAGAACAATTTCGCCAGCCGGTGCCTTACCTGATATCCGATCCTTCTGCCGGAAAACCACAGCCATGCCGCGGCGCGAGCTACGGCATGGCTGGCTTTTGGCGGCCTGAACCGAAGCTAGATCCGTCCGAGCAGGACCAGGATCAGCAGAATGACGAGGATTACCCCGACCAGTCCCGAGGGACCATAACCCCAGCCAGCGCTATGCGGCCAAGTCGGGATAACGCCCAGGAGGACCAGGATCAGGACGATGATAAGAATGGTGCCGAGTGACATGACGTAATTCTCTCTTAAAATTAAAAAATGCCGTTCAGGCACGGGCTCAATACTCACCACAGTAGAAAGTTCCTCTCCAAGCCGTGCGAAAGATGAATTTTTGCTGATTTCGGAACCAACCATTAACCGGGACGTTTTGCGGGTCGCGCGAGGAGGTAGTGCATGAAAAAATCGATTGTTGTGATTGCTTCCGTTCTGATTGCCGCGGTAGCGGGGCCGGCATCGGCGCAGCAGCCTGCCAAGGTCGGTACCCTGACCTGTAACATTTCTGGTGGGATCGGGATGATTGTTACCTCCCAGAAGACGATGACCTGCAACTTCGCTCCCTCCAAGGGGGCAAAAGAAGTTTATGTAGGCACCATCAATAAGTTCGGCCTGGATATTGGCGCGACGACTCAAGGCCGCATGGCCTGGGCGGTTTTTGCTCCTACCAGCCGCAAGGCCGGCGCCTTAGCCGGCAATTATACCGGCGCTACTGCAGAAGCAACGGTCGGTGCCGGGCTCGGCGCCAACGTCCTGGTCGGCGGCTCGGATCGCACGATCAGCTTGCAACCGTTATCGGTGCAAGGGCAGTCAGGCTTGAATCTCGCGGTGGGCGTGTCCGGGTTGCAATTACGCGCGGCGCGGTAAATTTGATCAGATGTAAGAAAAGAACGGCCGCCTTTTGGCGGCCGTTTTTTTGAGCTCGGCCGCGATTTCGGCGTCTCCAATCGGAACCATTAGATGAACGGATCGTTAGGTTTCTGGTGTGCGGAGAAACATGACAAATGACATTGGTCGTGGTTTCGAATCGCGTCGCCTGCCCAGTGGCGGACGAACCGATCGAAGGAGGATTGGCGGCTGCGTTACTTCCTGCCGTGCAGACTTGCGGGGCCATTTGGGTTGGCGCCAGCCAGTGCCCGCTGGAAGTGCCAGCGAAGGAGCCCTTCGCAACGATAAAATCTTATGGCGCCGGCAGCATCGCCACCGTCGATTTGCCTAAAAAGCAGTATCGCGCCTTTTACGATGGATTCTCCAATTCCGCACTTTGGCCGGCATTGCATTCGCGCCCGGATCTGATCCGCACGTCGGGTGAGGATTACGCCGCCTATCGGGAAATCAACACTCTAATGGCGCGGGTACTGATCCGCTTTGCTAAACCGGATGCGGCCTTCTGGATTCACGATTATCACTACCTCGCGCTCGGCGCGGATATGCGCAAGCTCGGCATCACCCAACCGATCGGCTTCTTTCTGCACACGCCGTTCCCGACGCGCGGCGTGTTCTCCAGCGTGCCGCATCATCGCGAATTGATCCATGCGATGCTCGCCTACGATCTGATCGGGGTGCAAACCGACGAAGACCACGTCAATTTGGCTAAGTATCTCGAGAACGAACTGGGCCTAAAGAGCGACGGCGATGTCTATAAGGTCGGCAAGCGCACCGTTCGCATCGGCACCTTCCCGATCGGGATTGACGCGGTCAGTTTCGCGGCGCGCGCCGTCAAAGCGGCGGGGCGCCCGGAAGCCGCCCGCCTGCGCGCCAGTTTGCAAGGTGCGCGGCTGGCGATCGGCGTGGACCGCGTCGACTATTCGAAAGGGCTGACTAACCGCCTGGAAGCTTTCGACCAGCTGCTGCAACATCATCCGGCGCTTAAGCGCACGGTTGCGCTATTGCAGATCGCCGTGCCCTCGCGCGTTCACGTCGACGCCTATCAAAAACTTCAATTGCAGCTCGCAGGCCAAGTGACCGAAATCAACGGCCGCCATGGGGAGATTGATTGGGCGCCCATTCGGTACCTTACAAAGGGCTTTTCCCAGGGCAGGCTGGCCTGCTTCTACCGCATAGCGCAGGTCGGTTTGGTAACATCGTTGCGCGACGGCATGAATCTCGTCGCCAAAGAATATGTTGCAGCACAGGATCCCTCCAATCCGGGAGTGCTGGTGCTCTCCAAGTTCGCGGGCGCCGCCCAGCAGCTGGATGCGGCAATCCTGGTCAACCCGCACGATATCGAAGGGCTCTCCAGCGCCATAGCCGAGGCCTTCAGCATGCCGCAAGACGAGCGGCGCGAACGCTGGGACGCTATGATGAAGGCGCTGATCGCCGCGCCTTTGCAGGCCTGGTTCTCGGATTTCGTCACCGCCTTGCGCATGCCTTACCCAGAGCCGGCGGTCGTTCCAGAGAGCGCCACCTTGCTGCCGTTCCAGCTGCGCCGCCGCGAAATTGGCAATCGCACCGCCGCCTCGGCCGGTCAAAATCTAGTGAATGGCGATTCCCGGCATTAATTTCGTCGCGAAACTTGGGCAAGCTGCTTATCTCACCTGTTGCGGCAGGAGATTACGAATGGCCCAGGCCCGCTATTTTGTCGTTCAGCACGACGGCAACTGGCTGATCAAGTTCGACGATGAGGAATATGGGCCTTATCGCACCCAGTCCGAGGCCATGCTTTTCGCCATCGATGCAGCCCAGAAGCTGGGCGATCAGGGTGACCGGAAGGCTGAAGTCTGCGTGATGGGCGAGAACGGCCATTTCCGGCCCGAATGGACATACGGGCAGGGGCCTTATCTTCCTCGCGCGTAGTTGTTCCAAACGCCCGGCGGCAACCACGGAACATTCGCAAGGCTCCGCGTGTTTGCCTTTAAGACGCGACTTCCCCCTCGGTCGCGTCAAATACGCCGGACGGCCTTCATACCCCTCCCTCCCCGACGGAAAGCCGTCCGGCGTCCCCTTAGAGTTGAAGGGATTTAATCCTGAGCATAGGCGATCGTGCTGAGCAGCGAAATTTCCGCGCGCCGCGAATCAAGCCGCGTGTGCTGAACCGTGATGGGCACATCAGATTCAAATACCGAAGAAAAATCGGTGTCCAGGGGAACGGCTTCGGGATCCTTCAAGTCGTTGAAGCGGAGATGAAGGGTGCGGCGCGCCGGCACGGCGACTTGGTAAGTCACCGGCTCGCGATTGGTAAAGTAGACCGTCAGCGTAATATGCGCCTCGGCGTCGCCGGCATTCAGGATGCAGGCCGTTTCATGCGAAATCAGTGCGCGTTCGTTCGAACAGCTCTCAGAAGGGATGTAACCTTCGGGTATTGCCCATCGTTTTTTTCCAATGGCTTCCATGCGTGATCTCCTGCCTTTCGCGACTGCAGCCCAACGAGGTCATGCTCTTTAAAGGACACCAAACAACCATGCCCGAAAGCTTTGGTTTCCGGGAGCAACAGGCATGCGTGCGCTGACAGTCCTGCCAGGCGTGGCGAATTCGCTGCGACTTGACGAGGTGCCGGAGCCGCCGCTGTCGGAAGGCTCGGTCCTGGCTCGCGCCATCGTCCTAGGCGTATGCGGCACCGACCGCGAGATCATGGCGGGAAAATATGGAGCTGCACCCGTGGGGCAGGAGCGGCTTATCCTCGGCCACGAATCCCTAGGGCGGGTGGAGCAGGCGCCGCGGGACAGCGGCTTTGCTCCCGGAGATTTGATCGTCGGCTTTGTGCGCCATCCTGACCCCGTCCCATGCCCGGCCTGTGCGGCGGGAGAATGGGACATGTGCCTCAACGGCGAATATACCGAGCACGGCATAAAAGCGCGCAACGGCTTCGGCGCCGAGCTGTTCCGCATCGAGCCCGAATTCGCCATCAAGGTCGATCCCGGCCTGGAGATTCTGGGTGTGTTGATCGAGCCGACCAGCGTGGTTGCCAAGGCATGGGATCACATCGAAGCCGTCGGCCGGCGGTCACGTTCATGGCCACCGAAAATTGTTCTCGTCACCGGTGCGGGTCCCATTGGGCTACTCGCCGCGCTGATCGGGGTGCAACGAGGGCTGGAGGTCCATCTTCTCGACCGCAATGCCACCGGGCCCAAGCCCGAGCTCGCGCGCGGCCTTGGCGCAGAATATCACACCAGCGATATCGGCGCGGTCGATTTGCAGCCGGATATCCTGATCGAGTGCACGGGCGCCGTTCCAGTGATCACCGGAGCGCTCCAGCGTGTTGCGCCAAGTGGTATCGTTTGCCTTGCCGGGGTTTCGCCGGCGGGGCATGCGGCCGAATTCGACGTGGGCGCGTGGAACCGCACCATGGTCCTGAACAATCAGGTCGTCTTCGGCAGCGTCAACGGCAATCGCGTGCATTATGAAGCAGCCGCACAGGCGCTCGCCAAGGCCGACAAGGCGTGGCTGCGCCGGCTGATCACCCGGCGGGTGCCGCTCGAGCGTTGGCAGGACGCGCTCGAACACCGCCGCGGCGATATCAAAGTAATCATCGACATCGCAGCCTGACATGGCCGAACGCATCGAAGATTATGCCCTAATTGGCGACTGCGAAACCGCGGTGCTGGTGTCGCGCAACGGGTCCATGGATTGGTTGTGCTGGCCGCGCTTCGACTCCGATGCCTGTTTCGCGGCGCTGCTCGGTACGCGCGAGCACGGGCGTTGGCTGATCAGCCCGCGCGAGCCGTCTCCGCGCATCAGCAGGCGATACCGCGGCGACACGCTCATCCTTGAAACGACGTTTGAAACTAAAGAGGGCGCGGTCAAGCTCACCGATTTCATGCCGCTGCGCGATGGCAGGTCCGACGTCGTACGCATCGTTACGGGCGAACGCGGCAAGGTCGCGATGCACACCGAGTTGATTCTGCGGTTCGGCTACGGCGCGATCGTGCCTTGGGTAACGCGGCTCCCGGACGGCGGCATCCGCGCCATTGCCGGCCCCGACATGGTCCTGCTCTGCTCATCGGTGAAACTGCATGGCGAGAACCTCACCACCGTCGCTGATTTCACCGTCAGCGCGGGGGAGAGTGTGTCCTTTGTGCTCACCTACGCGCCTTCTCATCTGCCGGCGCCCAAATCGGTGGATCCGAAGCAGGCTTTGAACATAACGGAAAAATTCTGGACCGAATGGTCAGCGCGCTGCCGCGGCGGGCGATCCTGCCCCGAGTCGGTGGTGCGCTCGCTGGTGACACTGAAGGCCCTCACTTACGCGCCGACCGGCGGCATCGTGGCGGCGCCGACCACGTCCTTGCCGGAGCATCTCGGCGGGAAACGGAATTGGGACTACCGCTTCTGCTGGCTGCGCGACGCAACTCTGACGCTGCTGGCGTTGATGAACGCCGACTATTACCAGGAAGCGCAAGACTGGCGCGCATGGCTTGCCCGCGCGGTGGCGGGAAGTCCCGACCAGATTCAGATCATGTATGGCATCGCGGGCGAGCGAAGACTGACCGAATGGGAGGTCCCCTGGTTGCCGGGTTACGAAAATTCCTCGCCTGTCCGCATCGGCAATGACGCGCATCGCCAGCTGCAACTGGATGTCTATGGCGAAGTGATGGACGCTTTCCACCAAGCTAGGCTGGGCGGACTGGCGGCCTTGGAGTCAGGCTGGGATTTGCAGATTGCCATGCTGCGCAGGCTCGAGAACGCATGGCATGAGCCGGACGAAAGCATCTGGGAAGTGCGCGGCCCGCGCCGGCATTTCACCTATTCCAAGGTCATGGCCTGGGTTGCTTTCGATCGCGCCATCAAGAGCGCGGAAAAATTTAATTTGCCCGGACCGCAGGAGCGCTGGCGCCAATTGCGCACGCAAATTCATGCCGAGGTCTGCCAACGCGGCTACAACGCAGAGCTCGGCAGCTTCGTGCAGGCCTATGACGGTACGGAGCTTGACGCCAGCCTGCTCCTGCTTGCCGAAGTCGGTTTCCTACCGCCGCAAGATCCTCGCATCGGCGGCACCGTCGAAGCCATCGAACGCCATCTCACGGTCGACGGCTTCGTCTTGCGCTATGCAACCGAAAGCACCGATGACGGCTTGCCGCCGGGCGAGGGCGCCTTCCTCGCATGCAGCTTCTGGCTGGTGGATGCTTACATCCTGTTGGGACGCCATGACGATGCCCGTAAGCTATTCGAGCGGCTGCTCGGCTTGTGCAATGACGTTGGGCTGCTGAGCGAAGAATATGATCCTCGCAGTGGGAGGTTGGTTGGGAATTTTCCGCAAGCCTTCTCGCATGTCGCGCTGGTCAACAGTGCCTTCAACCTGACCGCCGCGGTGAAACCGGCCGAGCAGCGGGCGGAGCAGACGCCCGCCTGGGACCCGGGGTCCACGTCAGTCATTGAGGAAGGTGCCTGAGCGTACGATCCAGGTCGGCAGGGCGTGCGGCCGCGTCAGAGTTGTCATGAAGCGCTCGCCCCAAAATTTGACGTCGTTGGCCAGCAACACCTGGAACATTTTGTCGTGTCTGCTGCGGCGCTCTTCGAGCGGCATCGACAACGCTCGCGCAATGGAGGCGGCGACGCCCTCGCTGTCGTACGGGTTAACGACCAGGGCGGAGTCAAGCTCGCAGGCAGCGCCCGCGAAGCGCGACAGGATAAGAACGCCCGGATTTTCTTCGTCCTGCGCCGCCACATATTCCTTTGCCACGAGATTCATGCCGTCGCGCAGCGGCGTGACCAGCGCGGCCCGCGCCGAGCGGTAAAGACCCGCGAGCGCCGTGCGGCTATGCGCACGGTTGACGTAACGGATCGGGGTCCATGCGGCTTCGCCAAAAGCGCCGTTGATGCGTCCGGCTGCTTCGCTGATCTGCCGCTCCATGTCCTCATATTCCCGGATGGCGGAACGGCTTTTCGGTGTGATCTGCAAATAGGTCACCTTTCCCCGCCAATCGGGGTGGGTGGTGAGAAAGTCCTCGAATGCATCCATCCGCAGCCGCAGGCCTTTGGAATAATCCAGCCGGTCGACGCCGATAATCATGTCGCGGCCGGCGAGACTTGCGACTGTCTGGGTAACGAATGGGGAGACCACCGAACGTTGCGCCAACCGGTTGAATTCCACTGTCTCGATGCCGATCGGGAAGACCCCAATCCGCATGACACGCTCGCCAGCCTGGAAGGTGTCGGCGTCGCGGCGCGGTATGAGGCATTCCTTGCTCAGGTAGCGCGCCAAATTGGCGGCGTCGTTCGCGGTCTGGAAGCCCACCAGGTCGTAATGGATCAAGTCCGGAATCAAACGGTCGTGGTTGGGCAGGGCGGTGAGGATTTCAGGAGGCGGAAAGGGAACATGCAGGAAGAAGCCGATCTTATTGCGATGGCCACGCTCCCGTAGTGTCTTCGCAAAGGGAATCAGATGATAGTCGTGCACCCAAACCACGTCGTCCGGTCGCAGAATTTTTTCCAACTCTTCGGCGAAATGGACGTTCACCCGCAGGTAACCACCCAGATCGCGGCGGGAGAATTCCGCAAGGTCGAGGCGATAATGCAGGATCGGCCACAGCATCCGGTTGGCGAAACCGTTGTAATATTCCTGGTAGTCATCATGGACGAGGTCGGTGACCACGTAAGAGATGTAGCCATGCTGCGCTGTACGGGTCTGCTTTTCTGCGGCGCTCGCAGCGATGCCGCCGCTCCAGCCGAACCAAAGGCCGGAATTGTTTTTCAGCACTGAGCGGAGGGCGACTGCGAGGCCTCCCGCCTGGCTCTTACCGTCGCGCGTCGGAACCGCGACGCGGTTGGACACCACTACGAGGCGGGCCAATAACTATCCTCCCGGTTGTCTGCCCTCGGGCCGTCCTGCCCCGTCCCTGGCGATGTGCTCAAGCCAGCGCCGCACGTCGCTCGGTGCTTCGAAACGCTGCGCCACGCCCGGCACCATGCGTCCGACCGAGATTGCCATTCCGTCGAATTCCGGCACTACTGCGAAAGCCGCCTCGTCGGTCACGTCGTCACCGACAAATATCGGCCTGCGGCCGGCAAAGGGCGCATGCGCCATGAGGTCGCGCAAGGCAGTGCCTTTGTTAAAGCCGCTTTTCTTGATTTCGATTACCGCCTTGCCGGGCAGGATCTCCACCGCGCCCTCCGGCAGCTCGCCGCAAATCGCAGTGACGGCGTCCTCAATGGCGCGTTTCTTGTCCGGTGCGAGACGGTAGTGCAATGCGACCGAATAACCTTTGTCCTCCATGATGATGCCTTCGTCGAACTCCGCGACCTCGAGCAGGCGGGAGCGCGTTTTCTTGTCCAGAAATCGCAACTTGGTGCCGTTGGCCTTGCTGTTCGGCGACACCCGGATCTCGGCGCCATGCCCGCCCACCGCCGAAAGCTTGAGCGGCGCGAAGATGAGATCGATATCGCTTAGCGAACGCCCGCTCACCAGCGCGAGCGCGCCATCGGTGCGCTCCTGCAGCTTCTCCAAGGTCCTGCGCAGTGTGGATGGCACGCGCACGTCATGCGGCGTCAGCGCGATATCGAGCAACGTGCCGTCAACGTCGAGGAGAATAGCGACCTGGCTTGGATCAATGGAATCAAGTTTCACGAGCTATCCTGAAATAAAATTGCAGCGCCGCGCCGGACCGCGCTGCGAGCGTACGAAGCGAAGGGACTTTGTACAGTGATCTGCCGCGCCGCCTTGAAAGTCGAACCCTATTTAAGAAACGCGCGAGCAAGCCCGATGTTTCCTTTAAGACAGGCGGCTGGAGCACCGAAAACGGTAGAAATCTATCAGAAATAAAGGTATTATACCATCAGGGCTCGCACGTGAGTGCCGTTAGCTGAATGACGGAAAAATAGCCGAAGCCCGCCACCCTATCGCTTCCAGCTTAGCCAAGCTCGGTCCGCGAAAGGTGCCTTAACGCTCGAAATAATCAATCAGGCGCGGATCGTCACGACGTCGACATCCAACTGCGCGATTGCAACCGGCACGTATGTCGGCATTACAAACAGCGGACACTAGTCTTCAAGCAGGCTTTGTCGCGCGGTTCGGGTGAACACCCATCGCCCAAAGGCAACCCCGATGCCAATCACCGCCAGGAGCAATATGCCGCCGATGACCGCCGTCTGCTGCGACAGCGCGAGATGGGTCGGCAGATAGTTCAGCACCGTCTGCAATTGCCGAAGTTCCCACACGAGCCTGGTGATGCCAAAACCTCCGACGACTGCCATCATTGCGCCAATGACGAAACCGACAACCGACGGCCCGATGATGTTGGGCATGAAGAAGCGCACGACCGCAAGCGGGCCCGCCCCCCGGATGCGCAATAGCGCCAACGTTCGCCGGTCTTCCACGTAATTGGCGTAAGCCACCGCGAAAATGCCGATCAGCGCCAGTATGAGGCCACCAAGCAGATAAATTTGCACGTTCTGCCTGGCGAGATAAATGTACATGTCACCCCCGAGGCGTGCGACTTCAGTATTGAGGTCGTGAACGTCAAGCGGCTTGATTTCGATTGTTTTCAGAACGCGTTCTTGGAATTCACCGGCGATGCCGTTGCCCGAGGCGGTGATGGTGAGAACGACGCGCGGGATGAGCACATCGAGATCTGCAAAGGACTGGTTTCTGGCGTCGCCGACCAAATAGGGGCTGTTCGTGAATAGGTGATTGAGATAGTCAACGCGCGCGCTGATGAACCCTTCGCGTTCATTCACCGTGCGCAGCGGAACGCCCGGCAGGAAATGCACAGCGCCGCCGAACGGCGCCCGCTCAAGCCTGCCAGCCGTGGTGCGGCCCACCGGCATCGGCTGGTCCAGGGATTTCTTGTAGAACGTGCCAACCGAGGTAGAACTCAGCACCTTGCCTTCGCCAAGGCGATGTATGAGCGCAGAAAATGAGTCGAGCTGGCCCAGCTCCGGTTCGTGATAGACCGACTGCAGGTAACGGTCCGGCTCGGCGGTCAGATAAATTGGCAGGCCGCTGAAACCGCGATCCGGCATATAGAGGCCTTCTACCAGGCCCTCGACCATATAGGTGACGTGCCGTACCTCAGGCAGTTTTCCGAGTTCGGCCAGCAGCGGATTGAGCCTTTGCTGCAAGCTTGCAAGGCGCTCGCTCAAATCGCCCTTGGCCTGCGCCTCAGCCGGCATCAGATCCAATGCGTTGAGCGTCACCTGCAGATGGCCACCGAGCTGCACGCGCGCGCCGCGCTCCGTCTTGTTGTCGAACACCGCGATCATCACCGTCGGATAAAGCGCCAAGCTCGTCATCAGCGCCACGATGAGCAAGAAACTCGCGGCCCGGTGCCGCCGGGTCGTCATGTGACGAAGCGACGCCTCCTTGAGCGAGCCGGCGAGCAGCCATGTGGCCGGCTGCATGATCGCCGACATCAGCCGTTCGGAAGAGGCAAGAAGCGAGACCAGCCCATAGATGAAAAGCGGGAAGGCGACAAAGTCTAACGCACGGTCGGCATCCGCTACCCACGGCTCACTGCTGATGTCGGCGAGAGACCAGTCTGCGATCCAGCCGATTACTTTCAGCCCTCCCAATACGAACGCGAGCCACTGCAAAGGGCCCGCTTGGACCTGCGTCGAGCCAGTCTGGGAAACAGCCGTACGGCGCAAAGCGTCGAGCGGCGATACACGCATGGCCTCCGCGATGAAGCCGCGCCCGGTCAGCAGCGCGATCGCAAGACCCACCGCCAGGAACAGTCCGAGGTAGAGCGGTTCCTGGATTTTGCCGATGAGATCCATTGGCGGGATCCGGCCGAAATAGATCAGCAGCGGCAAGACCGTTCCGAGTACGGCGCCTGCCATTCCACCCAACAGGCCACCGATACCGACCGCGAGCAGCAGGGTTCGGCCAATAAGCCCGCCGGCGACGCCGCGCAGACGCAACAGGCCCAGCTTGCGACGTTCATTGAGGAGCAGCAAAGCCGACAGGTTGGACAGCAGGATGCCGGCCATCAACAGCAGTGGAAGCGACACCAGAAGACTGATCAAAGCGATCCGTTTGGCAATATCGCTCATGCGCAGGAACATGACGCCAAGATTGTGATCAACCGCCGCGCTTGCGGTGATTTCCTGTACGTCATCGGTCATCCGGCTGCCGGTGGTGATGATCCGATGCAGCGAGCCGTCGATGTCCCATCCGGAAATCAGGTTTGCCCGGTCGAGCTTTGCGAGATGGATGACCTCGGGAAAATATTCACCAGGACTGCCGTGTATGTCGGCATGGCCATGGTCATGCATGAAGCCGCGCGACACCGCATCGAAATTGAGAATCAGCTTCGGGTCCCATGAACCGACAAGGATCATGCCGAGTTCGGGCACCAGTGTTGGGGAGCTTGTCTTCTCCAGGAACCAGCGATTGATCTCACTCGCATCCACCCGGATGACCCGTTGAATGGACGCCGAGACGGCAATGATCCCGAGGGGATGTTCGTGACCGCGGCTATGGTCATGATCGTGGTCGGCTTCGGCATGATCGTCGCGCGGCTTGGCGACCAGTTCGAAACGCTTCCGGTTCTGCAAACGCAACAGGGCGTCGCCCATCTGGGCTTTCGAGCCGACCAAGACAAGCGAGATTCCATCGCCGCTCGGGCGAAGATCGGGGGGGAGCAGATTTGGATCGGTGGCCATGAGCAGCGAGAGCCACGGCGTGCGCAGCTGCTGGCCATCGACCACCGATGAGACGGCGTAAGGCGGGATCGTGCGCAAGAAGTAGAGGCGCTCAGCTGCCGCGATGCCCGAAACAGCCGCTATCGAACCACTCAAGCGTTCGGCAAGAGGCACCTCAGCGGTCTGGTAGACCGACAGGTCCCAGGGCAGCCGTTCAACCTGGTCGGCTACATAGCGCTGCATCGCATAGCGCGACGTAACGGTGACCGCTGAGAGCAGAAAAACGATGAGGAAAGTGACGAGCCCGAATGACAGAAATACCCGCCGTCCCAATATTCTGAACAGCAGTGTTATGATCGATCCCTTTGCGGGCACGCTCGTTTTCTCTACTCAGCCAAAAGGAGAAAGCCCATCAGGCAGCCTGCTCGATGGCGCCGTCCCGCATGTGAAAGACGCGGGGAAAGCGCTCGACCACCTTGGGATCATGAGAGGCAACGATGACTGTCTTACCGCGGGACTTCGCGAGATCATAGAGAAGATCAGAGATAATCCGAGCATTGTTGCTGTCGAGATTGCCGGTCGGTTCATCGGCGAGGATGATCGGCGGATCATTGACCAGCGCCAGGCATACGGCGACGCGCTGCTGTTCTCCGCCGGAGAGCTCTTCGGGTCGTTTGAAACCCTTCTCCTTAAGCCCGACGGTTTCGAGCAGCGCTTCCGCCCGCGCCCGGCGTTTGGCAGCCGGTGCCCCCGCCATCAACATTGGCAACTGAAGATTCTCCATAGCTGAAAGGCTCGGGATCAGATTGAAAAACTGGAACACGAAGCCGACTTTGTGCAGACGATACTGCTCGAGTTGACGCTCCGTCATTTGTGCAACATTTTCACCGTTGACCCAGATGTTGCCTCCGCTTGGCCGGTCCATGCCGCCGAGCAGGTTGAGAATGGTCGTCTTGCCGCAGCCGGACGGGCCCATCAGCGCAACGGCTTCGCCGGCATGAACGGACCATGTCATATCCTCAAGCGCCGTGATGCGGGCGGCCGCGGTCTGATAGATCTTCGAGACTTTGTCGAGCCGCGCCGACGCCTTCGTTTTGCTATCGCCGTTTCCTGTCATTTCCTCATCGTTTTTTGCGCCAATGCCGCCGGCGTTTTTCGCGAAACACTGTCCGCTACTACGGCTTGAAGTATTGGTAGGTTCCTTGCTCGATGCTCTGCGCCCATTTGGTCCAATAGGCGCCTGGATTCCTGGCATATTCGTCATAGCTGCCGGCCGCGTTCACGCCGGGGATGGCGCTGATGTAATCGCGGCGCAGGATGGTCGAAGGATTGCCATAGCGGGACGCGAGCGCCCGAACATAGACGTCGTCGAGCGCCATCAAGCCGCCATGCTCAACAAGCGTCACCCACTGGTCGAGATCGCGTATCCGCACCTGGAAGGTGGGCAGCGTGTTGTGGTTGTGCATCGAGTGGCCCCGCGGCAACGCGTGCTCCTCGGAAAACTTCACCGTCTCCGGCGCCCAGTCGCCCGGCTTTTCGGGGCCCATCGAAACCTCGGCGCCGAACGCCCAGTGGACCACCCCAGCAACGTTGCGCTCCGAAAGGTTGATGCCTTCCAGCACTTCGGCGGGGTGCTTGAAATATTTTGGATTGGTGCCCATGCCGGCTTCGTAGAGCCACCAGTAGCCCGCCTTCTTCTGGTTGGGCCAGGTCAGCTCCTTCGTCCCCGGATAATTCTGCAGAAGCCGCAAGCCCTCGCCATAAAGCCCTCCACCGCGGATGCTGCTGATCAGGCCCTTGCTTACCTGGATCTCGATCCGCGGGTGGGTGGCCGCGTGACTCGTGGTCGAGGCGATGATGCCGGTGACCTCGGGTTGTACCGGTGGCACGTATGATTTTGACAAGGCCGGATATTCGATCAGCGAATAGGGAAAGCGGCCCGTGCCCTGCGCCGGAAACATGTAGAGATGGCCCTGCTGATAAACACCTTCCGCCCAGCGCTTGGCGTCATCCTCACTGACATCGTAGCCGAACGCGGTCCCTTCGGGATCGGTGACCTCGACCCTGTCGACGAAAGCGATTGGCTCGATCGTCTTGGTCTCGACCAAACGCCAGACGTCCGAGGGAAAAGCCGGCACCTGGCTCATCAGGTCGTACAGGTCGAAATACGTGTAACTACCTAGATATTTATCGGCGTGTTGTTCGAGCAGCCTGCGGGTGTTGCCTCGGCCGCCACTGCGCCACACGATCCAATCGATCTCCGGGTGCTTATCAAGATAAGCGATCAGCGCCTTCGGGATGCGGGCCGTGTAGTCTTTTGCGAGCGCCGCGAGCCTCTCATCCGTAATTTTTGGCTCCGGCCAGGTAGCCGCGAAAAGTTCGGGATCTTTTTGCTTGACCCATTCGCGACCACGCTCGGGCTTCACCATCAAACCCGTCACCGTAAAGAAATACTCAAGCTCGCGCTGCCCATCGCCGATGGTGGATTCCCGTAGAGCCTCGCGAACCGCCAAATAATCTTTCTCATCGACGCCCAGGAGATCCCAGGTCGTTACGACGACGGCATTCGCGCCACGCTCTTTCATCGCGCGCGTGATAGCTTCCTGAACCATGAAATTGGGCTTCGGCTCACGGATCTCGCCGACCACAATGAGCAAGGTCTTTCCCGGCAGCACGAGGCCCAGCGGTGTGCGTCCGCCGGTCTGGCGCACAGCGGCGCGCGCTTGCGGCATCAACTCTTCCACCGAGTTCGCTTTTTTCAAATACGAAGGGAAGGCCGGTTGCGGCACAGCCCGCGTCGTTCCCGGCCCGACGAGGCCCTGCTGTTTGCGCCGCTCCGCCATCTGATCCGGCGACCAGGGAGCATAGACCGCCTTGCGCTGCTCGAGTGTCTGCGCTGGCTGCGCGATGGCTTGTTGCGCAAGCACAGCTGTGAAAAAGCCCAGTGCGAGAAAGCCGCATCCGCGGATAGGCAGATTCCTCTTCGACATCGCTCCCTCTCCGTAATTTTTTATAAGCTACGCAGAAAGTGTTTGAGCCGAGCGCGTAACCGGCTGACTGTTGAACGGCATTCACGCCGCAATCCAGGTCGAGGTTAGTTTAAGGTCGGTGAATTTGCCAGCGGGCTGCGCAGCGCTACGTCCCCGCATCGCGACGACGCAAAAGGGAATTGCACAGAGACTATTGTGGACTTCGGGAGTTTGGGTCGCTCTGGTGACTCAGGGAGTCTTGCGGCCCTGAATCGACCAGGGGGCATGTCTGCAATTGTGGTATCCGGGCTCCGTGAAGACGGATGGCTGGCTGGGGAACTAGGATTCGAACCTAGATTCTCGGAGTCAGAGTCCGATGTTCTACCGTTGAACTATTCCCCAGTATTTTCAAAGGCTTATAGAAGGCTGCGGTCTTTTCCGCTGCCCTGATACCTGCTGAAAAGGCCCGATTAGGCTGACGCGCTACTATCTAGCGAAGTTATTTTTGCGCTGCCAGCCTATTTTGCACCGTCGTCCAATGGTGGCCGTGGTCGAAATCGAGTCGAAACTGCAATTGAAGTTGCCCTCCGAGGGCGACTCCTTTATCTCGCCCGAGTGCGGAGGGAGGGAACCGACCAGGAGTAGGTCGGCACGAGGGCCGCAGGGCCGTCCGGCAATTTTAAATCCCGGGCGGCCTTTTTTGCGCGCGTCGCATCACAATTTTAGGATTCACTCCCCAAAACAATGGCGTCGTTTTATTTCTTGTCGGCGAATTGGTCGGTGCGTCGATGCGGAATGGTCTCTTCTTCGCCCTGGTCGACCATGGTGGGGGCTTCGCCGGTATTTTCTGCTGGTCCGAGCGGTTCGATAGGCTCGCCATGGGGCCCGAATTCATCGGGCCGAGGGATCGGTTTCAGAGTGAGGTCGATATTGTCTTCGATCGCCACCAACTCGCGCGCCTTTTCCCAGTGCACATCTTCACGGCCTTCGGGGCAGCCTTCTTCCTGCCACAGCTTGTAGGCGCGATCGCGCACGCGTTTTTCCCGGTCGTCCATTGACGCATCCTCCTGCACAACAACCGGTAATCCCGTGGTCAGGTTCCAGGCGAGAAAGGCTAGGAATTTTCAGTCGCTGGGGCCAGCGCGCGCGGCTTGCGTACCTTTGCGAATTCCGCATGCAGGATCATGACCGGCAAATGACCGAATAGCTGTGATACCGAGAGCTGCGATGCTTCTGCCGGCTGGGCCGGACCGAGCAGCGGGCGAATCGCGGAAAATCCGTCGAACGTTATCGACGTCTGCTTCCATGCTTCCGGTGAAGGCCAGAAGCGGCCGTATTCGGTGGCGCGGCCGAACAATCGCCCCACCACGGTAACGACGGTATCGCGGCCGCCGCTGCGCGCAAAGGCGACGATCTCATCCGCTTGCGGGCCTTCCACTCGCAGGGGCTGGTAACTGCCACGAGTGAATACGTGTTCGAATCGGTTGCGGATCGCCAGCAGCCGGCGGGTGAGTGCGAGTTTGATTCGGCCGCTTTGCCACTCCTCGGCCAGCGCCGCCCAATCCGGGTTTTCGTCTGTCTCTGCGAGCGCCGCGCGGCGAGCGGCGAAATCGACCGGGCGGCGGTTGTCGGGATCGACCAGCGCCAAATCCCAGAACTCCGTGCCCTGATAAAAATCCGGCACGCCGGGCATCATCGTCTTCAAGGTGACCTGAGTGAGACTATTGAGCGCGCCCAGCAGCGCGGCGCGCCGTGCGATGGCTTCAAATGAATCCAGGAAGGCGGCGGAGCGTGTCCGGTCGAGAATGCGCGCCAGAAAATCCTTCAGGCCATTTTCATAGCTCTCGTTCGGTGCGAGCCAACTGGTCTGTTCCTTGCCTTCTCGCGCCGCTTTCACCGCATAATTTTGCATGCGCGCGACGAAATCTTGGTCGATACCGCCAGGCCAGGCGCCAAGCAAAGCCTGGTACAGCATATATTCGTGGGCAGGCGAGGGATTCTCCACCAGGTCCTGCGTTACAGCGGCATTGAGCTCGTGCCATTGCCGCGTGACTTTGCTCCACTCGTCAGCCAGTTCCGAAAGCCCGAGAATGCGGGCGCGGGCATCTTCGCCGCGCTTCGTGTCATGCGTCGCGCTGGCGGTGAGACCATATGGTTGGCTTTGTGACCGTGACAGCATGCGCCGATGAAAATCCTCCGGCGTTAGCGCGCCGACGGAAAGATCGCCGCCCACCTCATTGAGCGCGAGCAAGCGGTGGTAGCGGTAGAAGGCTGTGTCCTCCATTGACTTCGCCATCATCGGTCCGGTGAATTGCTGCACCTTGAAGGCAAAGCGGCGCACGCGCCGGATGCTATGGCCTCTGCGGCCGGGCGCAATCAGGTCAAGGGTGAGGGCGTCTTGCAGGAAGTCGAAGATGTCCGCGTCCGTGCCAAACCACTCCGCGCGTGCGCCGGCGATGGTCGCTTCAATCACCGCTTGGTCGTTGGGCGAAGCACCGGAGGGCGTGATGTAGGTGCGGTAAACCGGGAAATGGATGACGTAGGCTTCCAGCGCGGCTCGCAACCGCTCGGGAGAATAGTCTCGCGTGGTATAGTGGCCGGCAGCGATGCGCGCCAGAAGGCGCGTGAGCACGGTGAACTCGCTCGCAAGGATGTTGCCCAGCACACGCCGTTTGGCACCGGCCAACACTTGTTCAAAATCCCGGATGTCGCCTGATGCCTCGCGCCAAGCGCGGTCGAGTGTATCGAGCCCGCGCCAATCAAGCAGGAAGTGGGAAATGACGTTCAGCCATTCGTAACCAGTGGTGCCGGCGATGCCGGCAAAGCGCGGCAGCTGCTCGCCCTCGGCGAGAATTTTCTCGACTAGGAGGTAGAAGCCGGCGCGGCCGGGCGGCCGCGCGTGGCGCACCAGAGTCTGTAGACGGCGCAGATATTGCTGTGGGTCGCGCAGGCCGTCGATATGGTCGATTCGCAGACCTTGCAACTGATCTGCGGCGATCAGCCGGCTGACAAGCCGGTGCATGGATACAAAGGTGGAAGGATCCTCCACTCGCATGCCGGCGAGCTCATTGATGTCGAAGAAGCGGCGGTAGTTGATTTCATTGGACGCGAGCCGCCAAAAGGCCGGCCGGTAATATTGCCGCTCGAGCAAGCGATGCAGCGCCGTCACCGCGCCTGGCACTCCTTCCTTCGGCTGAAAGGCCACAAGACCACGCTCGATTATCTCGCTTCCGCCCGCGATCGCAGCAAGCTCCTGCTTGAACTGGGGAGCTTGGTCGCGCGGCGGGTTGCGCGGGCCCTTGGTGCGTGCCGCCAATTCCAGCAGCCGCCGGCCTGCCGGCTGATCGGCGGCGCCGGCCTGCGCGACCACCTTGCTCAGAATCTCGCCATAGCGGCTCGGCCCGATCGGCATGCGGTGATCGAAGTACCAGGCGGAAAAACTGCCCTCGCGCGGATCGTAGCGAAGTTCGATCTCACCGCTTTCCAGCGCCTCGCCATAAGGCCGTCCGAGGATCGGCAGCAGCACCCCGCCACGCGGCCGCTCCGGCAGGGTTTCCCATTCGATATCGAAGGAATCGGCATGCGGCGATTTCGGTCCCCATTCCAGCATGTCGAGCCACCAGGCATTGTCGGCGTGATGGACGCCCATGTGGTTGGGCACGAAATCGAGAATGAGACCGATGTCCGCCTTGGTCAGCGCTTGGCTCAGGCGAAGGAATCCCGCCTCGCCGCCGAGCTCCGGATTAAAACCGTTGTGGTCGATGATGTCGTAGCCATGCCTGCTGCCGGCGCGAGCCTTCAGGAATGGCGAGGCATAGAGATGCGTGATGCCGAGCGCTTTGAGATAAGGCACGGTGGCCGCGGCCTGGTCGAAGCCGAAGTCCGGCGTGAGCTGCAGGCGATAGGTGGCAATCGGGACAACCGGCGGCATCAAGCTTCTCCGATACCCCAGTAAACCGACCATGGTGGCAACATTTCCGGAACCGCGCCGCCCCAGATCGATCGGCCGAGGGAGATTTCTTGCGGCGGCGCTGCTTCGGCCGCAGAAATATTTGCGAGCAAATTTAAGCTCGCTCCACCGCCCAGCCGCCATCCTGCGGTCAGCACATCCTGCTCCCATTGCGCCGAGCCGAAAGCGGATTGCGCGAGCCGCGGCACGATTTCCTTTATGCGTGCGGTTAGCAGACTGCGCGTGTGCGCCGTCCATTCCCGGCCGCGCGGCGTTTTGCGCGCGTCCCAGTCAAGCACGGCGGATCGGAAAGTTTCTTCATCCAGCGGATCGGGAATGTCATCGCCGAGTTCCGCATAGGCTGCCTTGAACTCTTCGCGCCGCCCTTTGCGCACGGCTTCGGCAAGCGCGCCGTGAAAATCACAGAAGAACGGAAATGGTTTGGTCGACCCCCATTCCTCGCCCATGAATAGGAGGGGCGGCATGGGTGCAAGCAGCGTGATCGCACTGGCAGCACGCAGCGCTGCTTCGTCCGCCTGCGTTATCAGCCGGTCGCCGCGCGCCCGGTTGCCGATCTGGTCGTGATTCTGCAGGAAGTTCACGAAAGCCGTCGGCGGCAAAACCCCGGAAGGCTCGCCGCGCTTCCGGCCGTCGCGGTGCGGCGATGCTTCGCCCTGATAAGCGAAGCCGGAGGATAGGACGCGCGCAATATTGGCGCGCGGGTTGTCGTGATAGTCGCGATAATAGCCGTTCTTTTCTCGCGTCAACAGCACGTGCCAAGCGTGGTGATAATCGTCGTTCCATTGCGCTCGGTATTTTCCGCCGGTGGGAGTACTGCGAGGGTCAAGCAGGCTGGCGCGATTGTCGTCATTCTCCAGTACCAGATGGATGTGCCGCCCGGTTTCTTTGGCCAAATCGCCGACCGCACGGCTTAGATCATTCAACACATGCGGCTCGCCCGGTTCGACGATGGCGTGCACGGCATCGAGCCGGAGTCCATCGAAGCGGTAGTGCTTAAGCCAGTGCAGCGCATTACCGATGACGAAGGCGCGCACCTCGGGCAGGCGATAGTCGATCGCCGAGCCCCAGGGCGTCTGACCTTTGGTAAAGAAGCCGGGAGCGTAGCGGCCGAGATAATTTCCTTCGGGGCCGAAGTGGTTATAGACCACGTCGAGAAACACCATCAACCCGCGTTGATGCGCGGCGTCGATCAACGCTTTCAGATCCTCAGGGCGTCCATAAGCGCTGTCAGGCGCATAGAGCAGCACGCCGTCATAGCCCCAGTTGCGGTCGCCCGGGAAATCGGCGAGCGGCATTAGTTCGATCGCGGTCAGGCCGGTTTCCACAACATGATCGAGCCGTTCGATGATGGCGCGGAAAGTTCCGCCGGCGGTAAATGTGCCGACATGCAATTCCAGGAAGGCAGCGGTTTCCCAGGCGCGGCCTCGCCAATCGCTAGCCTGCCAGGCAAATTGATCATGGTCGATGATTTCACTCGGCCCCGATACATCCTGCGGCTGGAAATGCGAGGCGGGATCGGGCACCTCCAATTCGCCATCAATGCGGAACTTGTAAAGTGTGCCCGCGCCTGCACCGGGAATTCTGCTCTCATACCATCCGTCGTCACGCGCCTGCATGCGATGCGGCCGCTCGAGCATCAGCTCGACGCCTTTGGCGGCTGGGGCCCAAAGGCGGAAAGTCACGCCGTCAGGATGCAGCTGTGGCCCGAAGATTGTTGTCGCATTCATTTCGAGCCCGAATAAACAAGAACAGAACGCGCAGGCGCTTGTGATTTCCACCCCGCCGGCAGCTTTTGTCCAAGGTTCGCCTCCGGCCCGGTGTCAAGGATGGCGATCCATATGTTGTATCGCGGAATATTCGGCAGCGTGAATTCGATCGCTTCCGGCGCGGAATTAAGCACGATGAAGAGCGGGGCGTGACCGTCAAGCGGCCCCAGCACATAAGAGAGGAAGCGTCCTTCCGGAAAATTCCAGTCCTGTTCGGTCATTTCGTTCGCTTGCGGCGTGAGCCATAGGACGCCGAAGGAGTCGTCCTCGCGACGCCCGTCCACCCAATGGCGCGAGCGCAATTGCGGAAAGCGGCGGCGGATATCCGTGAGCTGGGCCACTAGGCCCGTCAGGTCCTCGTCGTCGCGGCCTAGCGCGGACCAGTCAACCCAACCGATCTCGTCGTCCTGACAATATGCGTTGTTGTTGCCGCTCTGGCTGTTGCCGACCTCGTCGCCGGCGAGAATCAGCGGAACCCCGTGCGCCAGCAGCAGCGACGCCAGGTGATTGCGCCTCAGCTGACGGCGCATTTGCAGAATATTCGGGTCCTCGGTCGGTCCCTCGACGCCGCAATTGGTGCTCTGGTTGTCGTCGGAGCCGTCGCGGTTATCCTCCCCGTTGGCCTCGTTGTGTTTTTGCTCGTAGCTCACCAGATCGGCGAGCGTAAACCCGTCATGCACGGTGATGTGGTTGATGCTGGCGCGCGGACTGCGGCCGTCGTGGTTGAACAGGTCGGCGGAACCTGTCATGCGGCGGCTGACCTCGCCCAGCAGGTTTCCCGCGCCATGCGTATAGCGCCGCATCGTTTGGCGATATTGATCGTTCCATTCCGACCAGCCGGGTGGAAACCCGCCGACGCGGTAACCGCCGGGGCCGATATCCCAGGGCTCCGCGACCAATTTCGCGCTTGCCAGCACCGGATCCTGCCGGATAGCGGCGAAGAAGGCCGAGCCTTTGTCGAAGCCGTTTGGTCCGCGTCCGAGTGTTGAGGCCAGATCGAAGCGGAAGCCGTCGACATGACAGACCTCGACCCAGTAGCGCAGTGAATCCATCACCATCTGCAGCACGCGCGGATGGCTGAGATTCAGCGAGTTACCCACGCCGGTAAAGTCGTCATAGTAGCGCGGCTCACCAGGCCGTAACCAATAATAGGACGTATTGTCGATACCCCGAAAGATCAACGTCGGGCCCATGTGATTGCCTTCGGCGGTGTGGTTGTAGACCACGTCCAGGACGACCTCGATGCCGGCATCATGCAGGCGCGAAACCGTGGAGCGGAAGGCATCGAGCCCGTTGTCGTTGGCGTAACGTGGCTCCGGGGCGAAGAATCCGATCGTGTTATAGCCCCAGTAATTGCTCAGTCCGCGCTCGACCAGATGCCGGTCGTCCACAAAGGCATGGATCGGAAGCAGCTCCAGCGTGGTCACGCCGAGCCGGCGCAGATGCTCGATTACTGAAGGCGCGGCCAATCCGCGAAAGGTGCCGCGCCAGGCGCGCGGCACGTCTTCACGCATTTGCGTCAATCCCTTCACATGCGCTTCGTAAAAAATCGTGTCTTCCCACGGAACGAAGGGCCGTTTCTCTTCGCCCCAGGTGAAGGCCTGGTCGATCACCACGGCCTTCGGCATACCGCGCGCATTGTCACGGCGGTCGAAGGACAGATCTTCGCGATGCGTGCCGGTGCGATACGCGAAATGCGCATCACTCCACACCAGGCGTCCGGCCAGGCGCTTCGCATAAGGATCGATCAGGAGCTTATGCGCATTGAAGCGGAAGCCTTGCTCAGGGCGATAGGGGCCGTGCACGCGATACCCATAGAGCTGCCCTGGCGCGACGTCATTGAGATAGCCGTGCCACACGTCTTCGGTGCGCTCCGGCAACGTGATCCGCTCTAGCTCGCGTTTGCCCTGGCTGTCAAAAAAGCAGAGCTCCACCTTTGTCGCGTTGGCGGAGAACAGCGCGAAGTTGGTGCCCCGTCCATCCCAGGTCGCGCCAAGGGGATGCGGAGCGCCGGCCGAAAGCCGCATGCTACTGCTCTGGGACGAGAAAGATTGCAGCAAGCGGAGGAATCGCAAGACTGACCTCGGGGATGGGGCCTTCGTCCAACGTCTTCACCGCTCCAGCGTTCCCGACATTGCTGCCGCCATAAATCGCCGCGTCGGTATTGAGGACTTCCCGCCACGCGCCGGCGAAAGGCACGCGGACGCGATAGTCGCGATAGACCTGCGGCGTGAAATTGACCACGACCAGGCAGCGGTCACGTGTGTCGTGTCCCTTCCGCAGCCAGGCGAAGACGCTGCGGTCGGCGTCATGCATCACCAGCCATTCAAAGCCGTTATGATCGCAGTCAAGTTCGTGCAGCGCCGGCACGTCCCGATAGAGCTTGTTGAGATCGCGAATGAGCGCTTGGATGCCGGCGTGCTTGGGATTTTCCAGCAGGTGCCAATCGAGCGAATGGTCGTGGCTCCACTCGCGCTCCTGACCGAATTCGCTGCCCATGAACATCAGCTTCTTACCCGGATGCCCGAACATGAAAGCGTAATAAGCGCGCAGGCTGGCGAAGCGCTGCCACTCGTCCCCCGGCATGCGCCCGAGAATGGAGCGCTTCCCGTGCACGACTTCATCATGCGACAGCGGCAGGATGAAATTTTCCGAGAAGGCGTAGTGCAGACCGAACAGGATCTGACCGTGGTGATGTCTGCGGTAGATCGGATCCTTGCTGATGTATTCCAGAGTGTCGTGCATCCAACCCATGTTCCATTTATAGCCGAAGCCGAGCCCGCCCCAATCCACCGGGCGCGACACCATCGGCCAGGCGGTGGATTCCTCCGCCGCGGTGGTCGCGTTCGGATGGCGCAGGAAAACTTCCGAGTTGAAGCGGCGTAGGAAAGCGACGGCGTCAAGATTTTCGCGCCCGCCATCTTTGTTCGGAATCCATCCGCCCTCAGGGCGGCTGTAGTCGAGATAGAGCATGGAGGCGACCGCATCCACCCGCAGGCCGTCGACACGATAACGGTCGAGCCAAAACAGACCGCTGGCGAGCAGGAAATTCGCCACTTCCGTGCGCCCGTAATTGTAGATCAGGGTGCCCCAGTCGAGGTGCCGTCCCTGCAGCGGATTGGCGTGTTCGTAGAGTGCGGTGCCGTTGAATTGCGCAAGCCCATGCGGGTCGTCGGGAAAATGCCCGGGCACCCAGTCAATGAGCACGGCAAGGCCGGCTTGATGGCAGGCATCGATCAGAGCCGCAAAATCTTCCGGCGTGCCGAAGCGGCTGGTGGGTGCGAACAGGCCGGTCGGTTGATAGCCCCAGGAGCCATCGAATGGATGCTCGTTTATCGGCATTAATTCGATATGAGTGAAGCCGAGGTCTTTCACATAAGCTGGCAGCTCGGCGGCCATTTCGCGGTAAGTGAGCCAGCGGTTGCCATCCTCCGGCCGCCGGCGCCATGAGCCGAGATGCACTTCATAGATCGAGATCGGCGCGCTCAGCGCATTGACGCCTTCCGGCGCGGGAGCAGGGAGCGGCACCGCATCAAGGTCGACGACGATTGACGCGGTGCTGGGGCGCACTTCGGAGGCAAAGGCAACGGGATCGGATTTCAGCGGCAACATCCGGCCGTCCATTCCGACAATCTCGTATTTATAGTGATCGCCGACTCTTGCTCGCGGGACGAAGATTTCCCAGAAGCCGTTGCCGCGCACGCGCATCGCATGCCGCCGGCCGTCCCACAAATTGAAATCGCCCACCACGCTCACGCGCTTGGCGCCGGGGACGAACACGACGAAGGCTACCCCAGGGACGCCCTCATGCGTCATCGGATGCGCGCCGAGCTTCTCATAAAGATGAACATGCGTGCCCTCGGACAGGAGATAGAGGTCGAATTCCGACAGCACCGGCGGGAAGCGATAGGGATCTTCCAGCTCGACGACGTTCTGGCCAAAGCGCGCGCGCAGCTGATAGCGCTGCGAGCCGTTAGGCAAACGTCCGGCAAAGAGCCCGGCGTCGTGGATACGATTGAGCTTGCTCTCATGGCCTTGCTCGTCGATGACGCGGACCTCGGCCGCATCAGGCAGAAAGGCGCGGACCACCGCGACATCTTTCTCCATATGCCGGCCGAGATAGTGGAATGGATCGGAATGCCGGCCCTCGATGATGGCGTAAGCTTCGCGCGGGAGTTTACTCATGACGGAGTCCCTTCGGAACGGGACAGGATGCGCAGTGTGCCCGCGAGCGGCACGTGCAACCAGTCCGGCCGATGCGCCAATTCATATTCTATCTCATAAAAGGCCTTTTCCAGCAGGAAGAAATCGAGCAGCCGGGCGGCGGCATTCCACTCGGCGGGCCATAGCCGCACATCGGTCATCGCGGTGCGGTAAGCCGCAAGGACGGCTTCCACCGAGCGCGAACGCCAGTCGTGCATCGCACGCGCGAGTTTGCCGTTTTCATCCGGCGTGTTCCGCGTGGCGCGGCCCAGCGCTGCGGTGACCGAATAGTCCACAGAGCGGATCAAACCGGCGAGGTCGCGCGCCGCCGGCGCTTTTTGACGCCGGTCCCGTAGGCTGCGCCGGGGTTCGCCCTCAAAATCGATAATGAAGATATCGTCTCTCACTATTAGCATCTGGCCCAAATGGAAATCGCCATGGTGGCGGATCTTCATCGCCTCGACGCTGGCTGGCAGCATCGCGTTCAGCCTCTCTGGCAGACGGTCGGCAGTGGCCAGAAGTGTGTCGGTCAACGCCCGGTCGGATTCAGAAAGACCCGGGCGGCGCCGGAGCAGATCTTCAAACAGGCGATGGGCGCGTTCCAGCGTCTGATTGATCCATGTCTTCAAGTCATCTTTGGTGACCGGTTCGGGAGCGAAATCAGCAATGTCGCTGCGGCTGGCGAGCGCGAGCTGCAGTTCCGCAACGCGTTTTCCGACATGGCCCATCAGCCGCAGATAGCCGCCCTGTTCCTGGCTTTCGCCAGATGAATCGGGGGGAAGAAGGCGCTGCTCTTCCGCATAGCGGTCGAGATAGGCAGTGGTTGCTGCCCAGGCGTCACCCTGATTTTCCACGAAGCGATGAACCACGGCGACCGCGCTGGCTTGGCCGTCCTCGACAAGTTCGACGGTGCCGATCAACGCCGGCGTGTTGGCGAACGCCGCTTGTTCCGTAAGAAAGCGGCCGATCTCAATCTCCGGGTTGATGCCGGGCGTGCGGCGGCGGAAGAGCTTGACGACGTAATTGTTACCGACCAGCGCAGTGGTGTTCGACTGTTCGGCATTGACGGCACGAACATTTTCCGCCGTAGCGGGTCCAAGCGCGGGGAATTCTCCGACCGGACGGAATTCGAGCCGGAGGTCGCCGGCTTCGATCGTTTCGGCAGCCTGCACCTTATCCAACACGACCGAAATAAATTCCGCGTCGGCGGTCACGTCGAACATCGCGCCTTCGCGCGGCCCGCGTCGCACGGCGGCCAGCATGTTCGGGTTTCTCTGCGAGCGGTCCATGCGCTGCCATTTCACCGTCAGCGGCAGGAAGTAGTACGAGGTTTCGCGCGTACCCGTGGCCTCCACCAGCGCCAGCTCCATGCCCGGGTCGCCGGGCTTCAGCGGAATGGCACCCGCAATCCGGGTCAGGATCGACGGGCTGCCGCGGTCGGCGAACCAGCGATGCGACGACAGGAATCCCGGCAGCACGTCGTATTCCAGGATCTGCTTGGAACGGCCCTGCAAAAGCGAAGCCAAGCCGTCGGTGACGACCAGCGTCTCCAGTTCCGGGGGAGTCGTGGGAGTATCCGTCCGCTTCTCGAGATTTTCACACAGCTGGAACCAGAAGAAGCCATAAGGGGCGAGGGTGACTACGTAAGGCCGGTCGCCGATCGGCGGGAAATCCTTGTTGCCGAGCAGTTCCAACGGGGTGCGCCCGCGCCACGGAGAAAGATCGATCTCTGCCGCTTGCGCCGAGCGCGAGAGATTGGCCACGCAGAGCAGCACGTCGCCCTGGTACTGCCGGACATAGACCAGCACCGACCGGTTTGCCGGACGAATGAATGAGAGCGAACCGCGGCCGAATACCTTGCGAGACTTGCGCACGGCGATCAGCCGCTTTGTCCAGCTCAGCAATGAGCCCAGGCTGCGCGCCTGCGCCTCCACATTCACCGCTTCGTAGCCGTAGACCGGATCCATGATCATGGGCGCGTAAAGCCGGGCGGGATCGCAGCGTGAAAACCCGCCGTTGCGGTCGGGCGTCCATTGCATCGGTGTGCGCACGCCATTGCGGTCGCCAAGATAGATATTGTCGCCCATGCCGATCTCATCGCCGTAATAGATGATCGGCGTGCCGGGGAACGATAGCAGCAGCGAATTCATCAGCTCGATTTTGCGGCGGTCGTTATCCATCAGAGGCGCGAGGCGTCGGCGAATACCGAGATTAATACGCGCGCGCGGATCGGTGGCGTAGGTCGACCAGAGATAGTCGCGCTCCACGTCCGTGACCATTTCGAGCGTGAGCTCGTCATGGTTGCGCAGGAACAAGGCCCACTGGCAATTCTCCGGGATATCCGGAGTCTGCCGCAGGATATCGGCGATCGGGAACCGGTCTTCCTGGGCGATTGCCATGTAGATGCGCGGCATCAAAGGGAAATGATAAGCCATGTGGCATTCGTCGCCGTTTCCGAAATAGGCGCTGACATCTTCCGGCCACTGATTGGCCTCCGCCAGCAGCAGCTTGCCGGGTGCATAGGAGTCGAGCTCCGCCCTGATCTGCTTGATGACCGCATGGGTCTCCGGGAGGTTCTCGTTATTGGTGCCCTCGCGCTCGCAGAGATAGGGAATGGCATCGAGCCGGAATCCGTCGACGCCAAAGTCGAGCCATCGCCGCATCACCTGCATCAGCGCAAGCAATACCCGGCGATTGCCGAAATTCAGGTCCGGCTGATGCGAGAAGAAGCGGTGCCAGTAATAGGCCTGGGCGGTGGAATCCCAAGCCCAGTTGGACTTTTCGGTGTCGTTGAAAATGATGCGGGTACCGGCATAGCGCTGGTCGTTGTCGCTCCAGACATACCAGTTGCGCGCATCGGAAGTCGGCTTGCTGCGGCGCGCTCGCCGGAACCAGGCATGCTGATCCGAGGTATGATTGATCACGAGTTCTGTAATGACGTGCAGCTTGCGCCGCTTGGCTTCGTGCATGAAGCGGCGGAAATCCGAGAGCGTGCCGAAGTCGGGATTGATCTGGCGATAATCGGCGATGTCGTAGCCGTCATCGCGGCCAGGAGAGGGATAGAAGGGAAGCAGCCAAATGGTGGTGACGCCGAGGTCCTGCAGATAGTCGAGCTTCTGGGTCAGGCCCTCAAAATCGCCAATGCCATCATTGTTGCTGTCGGCGAAAGCCTTCACATGCAGCTGATAGATGATGGCGTCCTTGTACCAGAGCTGATCGCCGGCCAGACTCGTTTCGGCTTTGATGTCGGTCAGAACATTCATGGTGTCACAACAAGCAACGGAACAGCAGCGCCGGATCCTGGTCGGGCTCGATGCGAAGCCGCACGCCCCCCCATTCGATCATATGCTGCTCGCCCGTGATTAGGTTTTCGATCGCGCGCACACGCCGCCGGCCCCCTTGTGGACCGATCTCGAGATCTCCGAAGTGGAACCAGAACTGGCGCGTGCCGCCGCGGTTTAATGCGATGGCAACAGCGACCGCGTTATCGCCTGACGTGGATTCCTTCACAAAGCCGATGACGTCGTTGTCGTCCACCTGCGCGAAGCGAAGATTGCTGGTCTGTTGCAGCGCCGTATTGCTTTGTCGCAGCCAGTTGAGATGCCCGATATAATTCTTGATGTTACCTTGCTTGTTCCAGTTCCGGGTCTTCAGCTCGTATTTTTCCGAGTGCAGATATTCTTCCTTGCCCGGGATCGGTTCGTGCTCGAGCAACTCGAACCCATTATAGATGCCGTAATTGCCGGATAGGGTGGCGGCGAGCGCGACGCGCGACTTGAAAATCCAGGGGTCGCCGGATTGCAGATGGAAGGGCAGAATGTCCGGCGTATTGACGAAGAAATTCGGCCGGAAATATTCGCGTTCGGGATAGCCGGTGATTTCACGCAAGTAGCTTTCCAGCTCCTGCTTGCCGGTGCGCCAGGTGAAATAGGTATAGGACTGGGTGAAGCCCAGCTTGGCGAGCGCCTTCATCACTTTCGGACGGGTGAAAGCCTCTGCCAGGAAAACCACGCCAGGGTCAATTGTCTGCACCTCCCGGATCAGCCATGCCCAAAACTCGAACGGCTTAGTGTGCGGGTTGTCGACGCGGAAGATGCGCACTCCCTGCTTCAGCCAGAACAGCACGACGTCGCGCAGCGCCGCCCATAGCCGCTCGCTGTCGGCGCAGTAGAAATCTGGGTTGACGATGTCCTCGTATTTCTTCGGCGGGTTCTCTGCGTATTGGATCGAGCCGTCGGGACGGCGCTTGAACCATTCGGGGTGCGTGGTCAGCCAAGGGTGATCGGGCGAGCACTGGATGGCGAAATCGAGCGCCACCTCCAGGCCGTGCGTGGCGCAGGCAGCGACCAGGCGGCGGAAATCCTCCAGCGTCCCGAGTTCGGGATGCACGGCGTCGTGGCCGCCGGCTTCCGAGCCGATGGCATAAGGGCTGCCGGGATCGCCAGGCTCTGCGCGCAAGGCGTTATTGCGTCCTTTGCGATTGGTGTGACCGATCGGATGGATCGGCGGCAGGTAAAGCACGTCGAAGCCGAGCGCTGCGATGTCGGGAAGCCGAGCGATGCAATCGTCGAAGGTGCCGTGCTCGCCGGGGACGCTGCTTTGGCTGCGCGGCATCATCTCGTACCAGGCGCTGGCGCGGGCAAGCGCGCGGTCGGCGACGAGGGGCATCTCCGGGCCGCGGGTGAGGTCCGAATTCTGAACTCTCGAGGTGGCCGCCAATAATTCTTCTGACAATAGCGGCGAGGGGTCGTTGCTGGCCTCGCATTCCCGGCAGACCTCGCTGATGATGAAAGCGTCCGCCTTGCTGCGCGGCTTGAGGCCGGCAAGGATCTGGCGGCCTTCTTGCATCTCGAGCGTCACATCCTGGCCGGCATCCCGCTTGACAAGAAAGTCGCGACGCCAGGTGCCGAAGGCGTCGGTCCAGACTTCGACGGCGTAGCGATAGCGACCGGGCGTTTTGGGCGTGAAGCTGCCGGTCCACCGGTCGTTCTGTTGAAATCTCAGCGGATTGCGCGACCATTTCTTGGAATCTTCGGCACGCCAGATGAGTTCGGCGGCGAGGACCGCATGGCCATCACGGAAGATGTCCACCCATACCTCGACCGGCTCCCCCGCGATACGCTTGACCGGAAAACGGCCAGAGTCCACGGCAGGATAGATGTCTTCGATGTAGATCCGCTGGCCGGACAGGCCGCTGACCAAGGGAAAGCTCACATTTGCTGTCACATTCCCGACCGCACTCTTTCCGTTTACCGCGACGCCCGCCGCAAACGGACCATTAGATTAAGAATAGACGGCTAGCGTTTAAGTTCCGTTTCAGGAAATAAATCCCAATTATATCGTTGACACCACAACCGCGATATGCTGTAGTAGCGGTACGAATTGAGAACAGAGCGTTTTTAGCAAGTTACGCCGAAGGCGTAGAACACCAGAGAACAAAGATGCAAAGCACAGTGAACGCCCCCAAGTTCCAGACCGACGAGGAAGCCCGCGCCTTCCTAGAGCAAGTGCTCTGGCCGGAAGGTCCGGTCTGCCCGCATTGTGGCGTCGTGAACCATGCCTACCCCGTTAAGCGGGCGGGCGTGTATCGCTGTGCCGAAAAACTCTGCCGCAAGGATTTCACCGTCACCATGAACACGGTCATGGAGCGCAGCCATATCGCGCTGCATAAGTGGCTGATGGCCTTCTACCTCATGTCGTCCAGCAAGAAGGGCATCAGTGCCCATCAGCTGCACCGCTCACTGGCGATCAGCTACAAGGCGGCGT
>JAXDOO010000002.1:0-2657 GCA_034668865.1 Alphaproteobacteria bacterium | reverse complement strand
CGTCTTGAGCGGCGAATCCTTCGGCACCATGTAGGTGCCCTCGATCAGCACGTAGGGCGCGGTGAAATCGATTTCGGCTGCGCGCACCGGCTCGACCGCCAGGAAGGCGATGTCCCAGGCACCGCGCTTGAGCGCCTCGAATACCTTTCCGGCGGAATCGAACTCAATGAGTTCCAGCGTCACGCCGGCGCGCTTGGCCAGTTCGCGTGCGAGTTCGATGGTGACGCCGCGCAACACGCCGCTTGCATTGTCCTTCTGCAACAGCACGCCAATGCCGAGATTGATTGCGGCGCGCAGTATTCCGGTGGGGGCGAATTCCTTCACAGCGTCGGGCGGGACAGTGCTCATCGTGACCTCTTTGCGGGAGTGTGCGGAGGAGTGTGTTCGGCCGCCACCGTAGCCGGGATTGCGGCAAGCGCAATCCGGACCGGCTCGACTTTCCGCAGCGTCTGCGCCACACATCCGCACAGAAGGTGGGACGCGAGGCGAGCGCCTCGTTGCGCGCCATCGAGGGAACAAACAGATGCTGATCACGCTGCTCGGCCTGCACATTCTCGCCGCGGTGTTCTGGGTCGGCGGAATGGCGTTCGCCTAAATGGTGCTGCGCCCCTCGGCCGTTCAGCTGGACGCGCCGGCGCGGCTTGGCCTGTGGCGGCGGGTGTTCGGCCGCTTCCTGCCATGGGTCGGGGCGAGCATTTTGGTCCTGCTCCTGAGCGGCTACTGGATGCTGCTGGCGTATTTCGGCGGCTTTCGGGGAGCGCCTCTGTACATCCACGTGATGCAGGGCACCGGCATTGTGATGATGCTACTCTACGGCCATCTGGTTGCGGTGCCGTGGAAGCGTTTCCGCACCGCAGTTGACGGCGGCGCGCTGCCGGAGGCAGCCCGCCACCTCAACCAGATCCGCCAGATCGTGCTGGTCAACCTGATCCTAGGCGTCGTTACCGTGCTGATCGGCTCGACCGGACGCTATTGGTGAGCGCCGTGTCAATCGATCGCGGAATATTTGGATGAACGAGGCAGAGCGCGAGCAGCGCGTGTTCGATCTCGCAAAGCGGCTCGGCTTCCATGCCGAGAAGAACGGCGCGTGCTTTTCGCTTGCCTACGAGGCCGCCGAGGCGGCGCCGTTCCGTGAAGAAAACCTGAGCCTTGAGCAGGCGGAAGAGATTCTCCGCACCTGGAAGCTGCGCGGCCCGCATGGCGGTTGACCGCCGGACCGCGTTGTCTTGTGGTCCACGCCATCGCGGCGTGGCTAGGCGTTCGCCTTGGTCCGGCGGCTGGGAGCCGCGGCCGGCGTAACGGCGGCGCGCTTGGCGGCTGGCACGCGTTTCCTCCGCTCCGGAGCGGCGGGATGGGACAGGCTGCTGAGAACTTCCTGATGCGCCAGGTGCCAATGGTAATCGGCGCGACCCTCCGGGCAGCCTTCCTGCATCCAAAGATGATAGGCGCGCTCGCGGATAATCTGATCGGTGTTGAGCATGCTTCACTCCAAGTGTGGGAAGCCGGGCTATTAGGCGCAGCGTAGTTAAGGCCCGGTTAAATCGGCAGCCGGCTGTGAGACCGGCTGGCGTCCGGCGGAATGGCTGCCGCGGCTTTCCGCATAGGCCTTTGTGAACTCGGCGCCGAACAGCAAGATCAGCGCGGAATAGTACACCCATAACAGGATGGTGATGATCGAGGCGGCGGCGCCATAGCTGGACGCAACATCGCTCGTGCCGAGATAAAAGCCGATCAGGAACTTCCCCAGCGTGAACAGCAGTGCGGTGACGAACGCTCCGGTCCACACATCGTGCCAGGCGATCGGCACGGCGGGCAGGATCTTGAAGATCATGGCGAACAGCAACACGGCCGCGGTCAGCGACACACCGGTGTTGAGAATGCCCAGAAGCAGGGTGGCGCCGGAAAATGCCGATTCCAGATAGCGGCCGAGCGCGGCGAGGCCGGCGTCGACGACAAGCGAGACCAGCAGCAGGAAACCGATCCCGACCACCAGCGCCAGGCTGACGATGCGGGTGCGGATGAAGGCGATCACGCCGGAGACGCCGGGCGGCTTCGCCTTCCAGATGATGTTGAGATTGTCCTGCAGCTCCACGATGGCGCCGGTGGCCAGCAGCAGAAAGGTGGTTACGCCGATCACCGTGCCGATGACTCCGGAGCCGAGGTCGCTGGCACTGGCGATCATCGCCTCGATGGCAATTGCCGCCTTGTCGCCCAATAGTCCGCCGAACTGCGCCACGATGGCGCCTTGCGCGGCTTCGCGGCCAAAGGCGAGCCCGGCTATCGCAATGGCCGCGAGCAGCATGGGAGCCAAGGAGAATACGGTGAAAAATGCGATGGAGGCCCCCAGGCTCATGGCCCGGTCGTTCCACCACCCGAGGGCGGCCGTCTTCACCAGGGTCCAGAACCGGCCAAGCATGCTGCCACCCTGAGAATCGGGAACTCGGGTTTAAGAATGCCCCGGAACCTGCGCTGAAACCAGGGTTTTGCCGAAAATCAGTCGCAATTGTGGGGCATGAGAGTCGCTTGAAACGTGGGGCTCGTCGGCCACGGTCGGGCGTAAATCGACCGAAATGGCGGGGGTCGGCCCTTCCGCCGCCCAAATTCGGCGGGAGGGATGTGCGGGACGGCTTCGGTCGGGTGGGGGAAATCGGGTTTGA
>JAXDOO010000001.1:0-6560 GCA_034668865.1 Alphaproteobacteria bacterium | reverse complement strand
AGCCCGCGGTGCAACGCAGAAGCGTCGTCTTTCCACATCCGCTCGGACCAAGTAGCGCGATGAACTCTCCTCGCTTGACCGTCAGAGATACGCCATCCAAGGCGACGACAGGTCCATACCGCCGAACGAGGCGGTCAATGACGACCACGTCGTCAGTCATATGTTTCCCCCCCTTGCGGTGGCGCTTCCGCCTACGCTCCTCTGTGCGCGCCTAAGCGGCTATCGTCCGACGACCTGACGGTTCCAAACGTCTGTTAGTGATTGGCGCTTCGTATTTATGGCATCCCAATCTGGAATCGCCAGGCTTTTCACGGAACCGTCGGCGCCCCACGGCATTCTTGCTTTGGCTTTTTCCGAAAGTTTCGTCTCTTTGGTAGGGGGCCCGACATATAATTTCTCGGCCAAGCAACTCATTGCTTCGTGACTGACCGCGTAATTCACGAACTTATCGGCCGCATCTCGGTTCTTCGTCCCCTCAGCGATGTGGACACGAATGTCGTTGGCAGGCGCGCCTTCTTTTGGAACGACGAACACGATTGGAATTCCTTTATCGGAGATCGCCCAGGCGGCCGTGTTATAATAAGGCGCAGCAATCGCCTCGCCACTTTCAAGTGCCGCTTGCGCCACGCCGGACGCATCATAATAGCTGGAGACCTTCAAGCTCTTGAGCTTCTCGGCGCCTTTGGCCGGGTTCTCGAGCGAACCTCCTTCCAGCTTGATCATATGGGCAAAGAAAGGAATGCCTGCGGCATTAACCGGACTCGGCACCGTCACTTTTCCTGAAAATTCGGGCTTCCAGAGATCGTACCAAGACGTCGGGGCAGCCTTCACGTCTTTGGAGTTGTAAGCAATCCCGAGTGCGTAAAAGCCAGTGCTCAAGGCGAAGATCTTGCCCGACTTCGTATAGACCGCCTCATCTATCAGACCGCCAATGCTCGTCACTTTGGCGGGATCGATCGTCGCGACTACGCCGTCTGCAGCAGCAAGCTCTGAGATCCCGCCGTCGATCCAGGCAATGTCGATGGAAGGATTCCCCCTCTGCTGTTTTAACTTATTGTACGTGACGGTCGAAACACTCGTCTCTTGGACGACCGGAATGCCGCTGGCCTTAGAGAACGGATCGAGTATGCATGCCTTTTGGGCCTCCCCCCAGTTCCCACCATACGTCGCGATCGTCAGGCGCTCTTGGGCCGCTGCACCAAGCGGCGCAATCAGCATGAAGACGGCTGTCATTTCGATTGGGCGAAGTTTCATTCGGAGCCCTCCTCAACTGAGCCGAGTAGCGCGTGCGCATGCACGCCCACTCACGATTTGTCGAAACGCATGGTTGACCACCAAGATGGCCGCCGTCAATGCTGAGCGCTCCGACTGATCGGTCGGAGTATCAGGCAGGACATCGGACTATGATGCGGACTCACACCGTCGCCGACGTGATCTACACACACACGGAAGGCGAGCCTTTATGCATTATTCATTCGGGCATTTCGTACCCGCATGGTTCGAGCATCATCGAGAAGCGGAACTTCCTGGAGACCCACTACGACTGGCTTCGCCGCGCACTCATGCGCGAGCCGCGCGGGCACAAAGATATGTTTGGCGTATTCTTGACGCCGCCGTCCGGGCCAGATTTCGATGCGGGCCTCATTTGGATCGACGGCACTCAGTACTCCCACATGTGCGGGCATGGCACGATTGCCGTCAGTATGGTGATGGTGGCAATGGGATTAGTGCCACGTGCGGCTGGCAACACCACCATTCGGTTCGAAACGACTGCGGGTCCCGTTCGAGCCGAAGTAGGACATGATGGGCAGGAAGTTTCTTGGTGCAGGTTCGAGAACGTGCCAGCTTATGTGGCGGCTCAGGACATTCCGATTGAGCTTCCTGGCTATGGTTCTTTCAAGGCGGATTTGGTTTGGGGCGGCAATTATTTTGGGACGATTGATTGTACCGGCACCGCACTTCGCATCGGACCAGAGAACGGCTCTGAGCTGTCCCGCCTGGGCGTGCTCGCCCGTGAAATGTTGAAAGAAAAAGTGCGCCCGCAACACCCCTCCCAGAGTCACATTAACAATCTCAATTTCGTGACACTCTGGCATGAACCCACCCTTTCGGGGGCCTTCTACAAATGCGTTCATGTGTTCAGCGCCGGACAGCTCGATCGCTCCCCCGGAGGTACGGGCACTAGCGCGATGATGGCCATGTTCGAGGGCCGCGGTCGAATGAAGATTGGACAGACCATTCGGTCCGAGGGCCTTCTGGGCACCGGAACTTTCGAAGGATGTCTAATTGGGGAAGTTGACCTAAACGGTACTCGTGCGGTCCGGCCGACGGTGAAGGGAACAGCTGGCCTACTAGGAACAGCACGATGGGTAATTGATCCCGAAGATCCGATCAGCGCAGGTTTTTTAGTTTCATGAGCCGTCGCGACCCGCTTAACTCCATGAGCGGCATGCCGATCGTAGCACGCCGCCTAAGGCCGCTCGGCACCCTTGCCACATTCATCGCCGGTCCAGCGAAAGACCAAACTGGGCATCAGAGCGCGATTGCCTGGTACGCCGATCACTGGTCCATGCCACCCCCACAAAGTGACGGGGCTTAGCGTGAATCAAGGGAAGAAAGTCGTCGGTGTGATCGGCGCGGGTATGGTGGGCGTCGCCACGGCGAGCTTTCTGCAGCGCGCCGGTCACGACGTCTTCATCGTTGAGCCGGGTAATCCAGGCGAGGGCACGTCCTTCGGCAACGCTGGCTGCCTGAATGGGTCGTCAGTGGTACCGATGTCCATGCCAGGTACAATCAGGAACGTGCCCGGCTGGTTATCGGACCCAATGGGACCGCTCGTCATCCGTTGGAGCTATCTGCCCAAGCTTGCGCCTTGGCTGATCCGCTTTATTCGGGCTGGCGGACGCAGCCAAGTTCAGGCGCAGGCGCGCGCTCTTCGCGGCCTCCTTCGAGATTCGATTTCAACCCTCACGCCATTAATCCGGGAGACCGGCCGCGACGACCTCTTAAAGGTGCTGGGGCATCTGTTCGTCTATCGCTCCGAACAGCACTGGCAAAAGGAGCATGCGGCATGGGCACTGCGGCATGACAACGGCATCGCTTGGGATGAGTTTAACGCTGACGAACTGCGGCAACTCGACCCCAACCTGTCGCGCGAATACGTCAAGGGCGTGCTGGTACGTGAGAACGGCCATACGACCAATCCGCATCGCCTCGTCAATAGTCTGGCCGAGGTGTTTACGCGAAATGGTGGGCGCATCGAGCGCACGCGCGCGGTGGGATTCAATCTCGATGGGGGACGGCTCACCGCGATTTCTACCGAGAACGGGGTACTCAAAGCCGACACCGCTGTTGTCGCCGCCGGCATCTGGTCGAAAGAACTCGCGGCCGAGCTCGGAAATTCGATCCCGCTTGAAACCGAGCGCGGCTATCACCTGATGATCCGCGACCCTGAAGTTTCACCGCGCATTCCTACAGCCGAAGCGGAGGGAAAGTTCGTGGTGACGCCGATGGAGCTTGGGATGCGCATCGCCGGGACGGTTGAGCTCGCCGGCTTGCAGGCGCCGCCGAACTGGGATCGCGCAGACCTTCTGCTCAAGCACGTGCGCCGCATGTATCCTGCGCTCAAGGAGAGCTACCCAGCCGATCAGCTTACAAAATGGATGGGTCATCGCCCAAGCACACCGGATTCATTGCCTGTGATCGGCCGCTCGCGCCGCTCTCCCGACGTCGTTTATGCCTTTGGACACGGCCACATCGGCATGGCGGCCGCGCCGGTCACCGGAAAAGTTGTTTCGGAGATTGTGTCCAACCAGCCGACGAGCGTCGACATCGCACCCTTCAGTCCTGAGCGCTTCGGCTGACGCGATCGCTTGGCATGAGCGCGCAACAATGCATCATAGCGCCAGTTGAGAGGGAGACTGCCATGGACGGTTTGAGCGTGAAGACGCGTCGCATCGGGCTTGCGCTGGGGATCGGATTTTGCGCGGTCATCGCCGCGAACACCGCACCGGCGCAGGAGATTGACGCGATCGTGAAGAAGCTGAAGGACAGCAAGACTTTCACGATCGGCCACCGCGAGTCGTCGATCCCACATTCCTACATCGACAACAATCAGAAGGTCGTCGGCTATTCGATCGACCTGTGTCTGAAGATTGCTGACGCCATGAAGCAGGAACTCAACTTGCCCGAACTTACTATCAAATACGTTCCCGTGAACATACAGAACCGGATGGCGCTGGTCGCCAATGGCACCGTCGACATAGAATGTGGCTCGACGGTCAATACGCTCGGCCGCCAGAAGCAGGTCGATTTCACGCTGGTGACGTTCATCGCCGCGGATCGCGTGATGGCTAAGAAGGATTCGGGCATCAAAGAAGTTGAGGACCTTATAGGCAAGGTCGCGGTGGTACCGCAGGCGAGCACCAGCGAAAAAGTGCTTTCGGCGCTCGTCGCCGAGAAGAAGCTCGACATCAAGATCAATATGATCCGCGACCACGCCGATGCGCTGCTCGCGGTCGAGACGGGCCGCGCCGACGCCTACGTGACTGACGACATCATTCTTTACGGCCTGACTACCAAGGCGCGGCAGCCAGGTTCGATGGTCGTCGGCGGGCGCGCGCTCAGCTATGCGCCTTACGGCTTCATGGTTCCGAAGAACAATCCGACGATGCTTGCGGTCGCCAATCGTACTCTGGCACGCATGTTCCGCACTGGCGAACTGCAGCCGATCTATACGAAGTGGTTCGATCAAGTCGGCTTTCCGCTGACCGACGAGATGAAGCATGCGATCGCGGTGCAGGCATTCCCGGAATAGGTCGTTCCGCGTCGGCGCGCGGTTATGAACTACACCTGGAACTGGGGCATCCTGTTCCAGGAACCTTACCGCGGCTGGCTGCTCTCGGGGCTGCGGTGGACCATTCTGGTTACGCTCTGTGCCTGGTTCATAGCGCTGGCACTGGGGACGGTGATCGGCGTGGCGCGTACGCTTCCCAGTCGTCCCGCGCGGATGTTCGGCGGCGCTTACGTCGAGCTGTTCCGTAACGTCCCGGTGCTGGTCCAGCTGTTCCTGTGGTTCTACGTCCTGCCGGAGCTTGTGCCCGATCCGTGGGGGCGTTGGCTTAAGCGAGACCTCCCAAGGCCGGAATTTTGGACGTCGGTGGTTTGCCTCGGCTTCTACGCGGCTTCGCGTGTCGCAGAACAGGTGCGATCCGGGATCGAGACCGTGCCGCGCGGCCAACTCAACGCGGCCCTCGCGAGCGGTTTGACGATCGCACAGGCTTACCGGCTGGTCCTGCTGCCGATTTGCTTCCGCGTGATCATCCCACCGCTGACGTCCGAATTTCTTTCGATCATTCGCACGTCATCGGTAGCGCTCACGATTGGACTTCTTGAGCTCACTGCGCAAAGCCGGCAGGTTGAGAACTACACGTTTCAGGGTTTCGAAAGTTTCGCGGCCGCGACTGTCCTCTATGTTGCCATCGCTTTGGTTGCGACCGTGGCGATAAGCTCGGTCGAACGGCGGATTAAGGTCCCAGGCTTTGTCGGGCGTGGGAGCCTCGCCCAATGAGTTCCTTCGATTGGGGCGTGTTCGTGCGCGCGTTGCCCTTTGTGTGGGAGGGCATGAAGATCAGCCTCATGCTCACGGCCGCCGGCATCGCAGGCGGGTTGGTATTCGGCACCGTGTTGGCGATCATACGGCTTTCACCGCTGCGGCCAGTGGCCGCCCTCGGTGCTCTCTACGTCAACACCTTCCGGTCGTTGCCGCTGATCCTCGTGCTGTTCTGGTTTTATTTTTTGATGCCGCTGGCAGTGGGGCGGCCGATCGGTGCCTTCCCGTCTGCTATCACCGCCTTCATCCTGTTCGAGGCGGCTTATTTCTGCGAGATCATTCGCGCGGGCATCACCAGCGTGCCGAAGGGCCAAGTCCTTGCCGCGAAGGCGACCGGGATGACGGAGACGCAGTTGCTTCGCCTCGTGATTCTACCACAGGCCTTTCGTGCGATGACGCCGATCCTACTCACGCAAAGCATCGTGATGTTCCAGGACACCTCCCTGGTCTACGTCATCACGCTTCGCGATTTCATGACGACCGCAAGCATTGTTGCGGGCCGCGACGGACGTGCTGTCGAGCTCTATTGCTTCGCGGCCGTCGTCTATTTCATTATCTGCTTCACCGCGTCCCTTGCGGTGCGGGCGAGCCGGCTGAAACTGGCGACATGAGCGGCTAGCCGATGATCGAGGCCGACGCGGTCGACAAGTGGTACGGCACGCACCACGTGCTCAAGGCCTGCAGCCTTCAGGTCGAGCGCGGCGAAGTCGTCGTTGTTTGCGGGCCGTCTGGCTCCGGTAAATCGACACTGATCAAATGCATCAACGGTCTAGAAAAGTTCCAAAGCGGCCGAATTCTTGTCGACGGCGTTTCGGTCGGCGATCCCAACACCGATCTGCCGAAGCTCCGGGCCCGCATTGGGATGGTGTTCCAGCATTTCGAACTTTATCCGCACATGAATGTCCTCGACAACGTGTCCCTGGCGCAGCGTCATGTGCTCAAACGGCCG